>CAYWFU010000072.1:0-16900 GCA_964457585.1 uncultured bacterium
GGACATACAGTTGGTGCGGGAGTTATTACTGAAGTAATAGAATAGAAGGCAGAAGACAGAATATAGAAGAAAGCAATGAAGGAGAAAAAATGCGGGAAATTATAACATTAGAATGCACAGAGTGTAAAAATAGAAATTATTCTTTAACCAGAAATAAAAAGAAACATACAAATAGAATGGAATCAAAGAAACATTGTAGTTCTTGTAATAAACATACACTGCATAAAGAAACGAGATAAAACAATGTAGAGACGCAAAATTTTGCGTCTCTGCTAAAGTAGGCCTGTAGCTCTAATGGCTAGAGCGCCGGACTCCAAATCCGGGCGTTGGGGGTTCGAATCCCTCCAGGCCTGCCAGAAAATATATGCCTAAGGAGTAAATCTTGCAAGAAAATATAGAGAAATTTAAGAAATATTTAACAGAAGTAAAATTAGAAATGAAAAATGTTACATGGCCAACACAGAAAGATTTAATTAATTTAACTATAGTAGTTATAACTCTTACTATTATATTATCTATTTTTATTGGAATTGCAGATAAAAGTTTTATGGAATTAATTATACGTATTTTGAAGAAATAATTATATAGGAGGAAGATATTCGTGGCAAGATCTTGGTTTGTGGTTCATACCTATACTGGGTATGAAAATAGAGTAAAGGTGAATTTAGAACAAACACTTCGGGAAAAAGGGATATCTGAAAATGATTTTAGAATTATAATACCTACACAGCAGATAACTGAAGTAAAAGGCGGGAAGAAACAAACTGTAATAAGAAAATATTTTCCAGGATATCTGATGGTTGATATTGAAATGAATGATGAAGTATGGTCGCTTATAAAAAATACTCCTGGGGTATCCAGATTTATTGGAACAAAAGGGCATCCTATTCCTTTACAGGAAAGTGAAGTGAGTCAGATATTAAGTCAGATTGAAAGTGTAAAAAAACCAAAAATTTTTGCACCTTTTACAAAAGGTGAAAAAGTAAAAATTATAAATGGTCCTTTTTCAGACTTTTTAGGAATAGTGGAAGAAATTTATCCTGATAAAGGGAAAGCAAAAATTGCAGTAACTGTTTTTGGACGTGCAACACCAATTGAATTAGAATTTGAACAATTAGAAAAAAATCAGTAAATTATCATAAATAATAAATAAATGGAGGTTATTATAATGGCAGCACCAGTATCAAAAAAGAAAATTAATGCAATTGTAAAATTGCAAATCCCCGCAGGAAAGGCTAACCCTGCTCCTCCTGTTGGACCAGCATTAGGTCAGCATGGAGTTAATATAATGGAATTTTGTAAAGCCTTTAATGAAAGAACTGCAAAAGATGAGGGACTTATTATCCCTGTTGTTATAACTATTTTTGCAGATAGATCCTTTACTTTTATTACAAAAACTCCACCTGCATCAATTTTATTGAAAAGAGCAGCAGGTATTGCAGTAGGGTCTGGACAACCAAATAGAAATAAAGTCGGGAAAGTATCTCATAATGATGTTAAAAAAATAGCTGAAACTAAAATGCCTGATTTAAATGCTAATGATATTGATGCAGCTGTAAAAATAATTGAAGGTACAGCCAGAAGTATGGGCATAGACGTAGAATAATGAATATTTATATATAATAGGAGATTACTATAATGAAACATGGCAAAAGATATGAAAAAGCTAATGAATTGATTGAAAAAGAGAAAAACTATTCTATAAATGAAGCTGTAGAAGTTGTAAAAAATACTGCTACAGCTAAATTTGATGAATCAATAAAAATTTCTGTTCATTTAGGTGTGGATCCAAAACATGCTGAGCAGATGGTAAGAAGTACTGTTCTTCTTCCTCACGGAACAGGTAAATCAAAAAAAATTGCGGTAATTGCTAAAGGGGAAAAAGAAAAAGAGGCTCGAGATGCAGGTGCAGATATAGTTGGAAGTGCAGAAATTATTGAAGATATTCAAAAAGGCAAAATAGATTTTGATGCTCTGATTACTACTCCTGATATGATGAAAGATGTCGGGAAATTGGGTAAAGTTTTAGGGCCTAAAGGATTGATGCCTAATCCTAAAGCCGGTACTGTAACATTTGATATAATTCAGGCTGTAAAAGATACAAAAAAAGGTAAAGTCGAATTTAGAGTTGATGCAGGCGGAGTAATTCATATAGTTATAGGTAAAAAATCATTTTCAAGTCAAAATTTAGCTGAAAATATTTCCAGTTTTTTTGAAGCACTTTTTAAAGCTAAACCAACAGCAAGTAAAGGACAATATCTGATTAGTGCATATGTTTCATCTGCTATGGGTCCTGGTGTAATGTTAAATGTGAATGAAATAACAAATACTTATAGATAAAATTTCCAAATTTAAAGGTCGAAGACAGCAGGTGTATTTTTTTAAATACTTAAATATCCTGCCGAGACGCATTAAAAAAATGTCTCGCTATCTCATTGTCGCTTATGAGATTTTATATTTTTGATATAAAGCGAGAAAGGGGGTTATATTTTGATCCGCAGCCAGAAAGAAACCCAGATTAAAGAAATTAAAGAAAAATTTAGCAGTTCTAATGCCACAATAGTTACCAATTACAAAGGTCTTACCGTAGAAAAAATTAGTTCTCTAAGAAAAGAGCTTAGAAAAATAAATGCCGAGTATAAAGTTTATAAAAATACAATGAGCGAAATTGCCTATAAAAGTTTTGGTTTTGACAATATAGGAAATTATTTTTCTGGTTCTACTGCTATTGCTTTTTCTAAAGGAGATCCAGCAAAATTAGCCAAAATTCTTAATGATTTTAAAAAAGAAAATGAATTATTTGGAATTAAGTGTGGAACACTTGGCAATAATTTAATTAATGAACAGGAAGTTAAAGCATTGGCTTCATTACCGCCAAGAGAAGTTCTACTTGCAAAATTACTTGGAAATATGAAGGGCCCAATAGCTGGATTTGTGAATCTGCTTAGCGGTAATATAAGAAATCTTGCTTATGTACTAAAAAGCATAGCAGAACAAAAAGAAAAAGCTGCAGCATAAATAGATTTAGAGAACTGAAAAACAATTCAAATGTATTAGATAATAAATATTTTAATGTATAGGAATTTGAAAGTAGAGACGCAAAATTTTGCGTCTTTACAGCATATCAATTATTTGTAATCGCCTGATTTATCAGGCTTAATTTAACAGGAGGATTTAAGAAATGGCAAAGTTAAGTAAAGATGAATTAATGAGCGCAATTGGAGAAATGACTGTTCTGGAATTAAGTGAATTAGTCAAAGCTTTGGAAGAAAAATTTGGCATTAGCGCACAGGCTCCAATGGCAGCAGTTGCAATGGCAGCAGCAGGCGGTTCAGAAGCAAAAGCTCCTGCTGAAGAAAAAACAAGTTTTAATGTTGTTTTAAAGAATGGCGGAGATAAGAAAATACAGGTAATAAAAGTAGTTCGAACAATTACTGGATTAGGACTTAAGGAAGCAAAAGATCTTGTTGAAGGTGCTCCAAAACCTGTAAAAGAAGGCGTATCCAAAGCAGATGCTGAAAGCATGAAAGCTCAGCTCGAAGAAGTCGGCGGAACCGTAGAATTACAGTAAAATATAGTTTAGAAATAAAAATTAGAGTAAAAGATAGTTGCAAAGGCACTAAGGCACAGAGGCTCAAAGTTTTAAACAATTAAAACTCAATGCCTCTGTCACTTTGTAACTTAAGTTACTGATGAGGGTGCTTAATTTAAAGGAGAGGTCAAAAAATGCCAAAAATTTACAAAACTGGCACAAGAGAAAGAATGTTTTTTTCTAAGATACCAGAAGTTATTGAAATTCCAAACTTAATAGAAATTCAAAAAAAGTCTTATGAGTTATTTTTGCAATTGGATACTAATCCTTCAAAAAGAAAAAGCATAGGATTGCAGGAAGTATTTCAAAATGTTTTTCCAATTACAGATTTTAAAGATAATATCAGTCTGGAATTCGTGGAATACTATATCGGGCATCCAAAATATGATGTAATAGAATGTCAGGAAAGAGATATGTCATATGGTGCGCCTTTAAAATTAAAAGTCAGATTAATTATTAGAGAACAGGATGAACACGGGAATAAACAGATTAAAGATGTTCGTGAACAGGATGTCTTTATTGGAGAAATTCCTTTAATTACAGATAAAGGAACATTTATAATCAATGGAGCTGAACGTGTTATTGTAAGTCAATTACATCGTTCTCCAGGTGTAGCTTTTATAGATGATAGTGATGGCATAGGAGGCTCAGGTAAACGAGTTTTTACAGCGAATATAATACCTTATCGCGGGACATGGGTTTCTTTTGAGATAGATAGCAATGATATTTTATTTGTGCGTATTGACAGGAAAAAGAGATTTTTAGGTACATTATTTTTACGCGCATTTGGTTTTAATACTGATGAAGAGATTTTATCCGCTTTTTATAATACAGAAGAACTTGAACTTAAAAAATCCTGTATTGGAAAAATTCTTATAGGGGATGCAGTAGATTCTGAAACAGGTGAAATAATACTGGAGTGCGGACATGAAATTACAGAAGAGATTTTTGAACGGTTTCAAAAATCTAAAATAAAAAAGATAAAGGTTCTTTTACCTGGTAATCGTGAGGATATGACACTATTGAATACCTTGAAAAAGGATACAATCAAATCTCCTGAAGCAGCAATGATTGAATTTTATAAGAAGCTGCGTCCGGGTGATTTGACAACCGTTGAGAATGCTCAGGGATTATTTGAACGTATGTTTATTAATGCAAAGAGATATGATCTCTCTGAAGTTGGAAGATATAAAATAAATAAAAAATTAAAATTAAATATTCCTCTTACTCAGCGAACCTTAATAAAAGAAGATATTATTAAAGTATTGCAATATTTGATTAATTTAAAAAATGGAATAGGAAGCCTGGGTGATATAGATCATCTTGGTAATAGACGTGTGCGTTCAGTTGGTGAATTGTTAAAAAATCATATCAGAATTGGACTGGCACGTATGGAGCGCAGTATAAAGGAAAGGTTAAGCCTTACTCAAACTGAAAATCTTATGCCAAGCCATCTTATAAATGCTAAACCTATTATGGCTTCAATTAAGGAATTTTTTGGTTCAAGTCAATTATCCCAATTCATGGATCAAACAAATCCTTTGAGTGAACTTACACATAAAAGAAGATTAAGTGCATTAGGTCCAGGCGGATTAAGCCGTGAAAGAGCCGGATTTGAAGTGCGCGATGTTCATCATACTCATTATGGACGTGTTTGTCCGATAGAAACTCCTGAAGGTCCAAATATTGGACTTATTGTTTCTTTAAGCACATATGCAAGAGTTAATGAATTTGGATTTATAGAAACACCTTACAGGAAAGTAACAAAAGGAGTTGTAACAGATGAAATTTTATATTTAACTGCAGATGAAGAAGATGAATATATAATCGCTCAAGCGGATGCAGAGGTTGATGCTAAGGGACAATTTACTGCTCAATTAATAACTGCAAGACACAAAGGAAATTTTCCAAAAGTTGCTCCTGATGAGATAAATTTTATGGATGTGTCGCCGAAACAGCTGGTTAGTTTGGCTACTTCACTAATTCCTTTTCTTGAACATGATGACGCTAACCGTGCTTTAATGGGATCCAATATGCAGCGTCAGGCAGTACCTCTTATAACAACGGATGCTCCTCTTGTTGGAACGGGAATGGAAGCGCGGGGAGCCAGAGACTCCGGAGCTGTAATATTAGCTCGCCGTGAAGGTGTTGTAAAATATGTTTCAAGCGAAAAAATTATTATTGAGGCTGTTAAAAAATCCGGATTTGATTTTGATTTTGATAGTTTTGATGAATATAAATTAATAAAATTTATGAGGTCAAATCAGGATACATGTATAAATCAGAGACCTATAATCAAGGTAGGAGATAAAATTAAAAGGGGACAAATAATAGCAGATGGATTTTCAACAGACCATGGTGAAATAGCTCTTGGTAAAAATATTCTAGTCGCATTTATGCCATGGCGCGGATATAATTTTGAAGATGCTATCCTTTTGAGTGAACGGCTTGTTAAGGACGATGTATTTACCTCTGTGCATATTGAAGAATTTAATGTGGAAGCAAGAGACACAAAACTCGGTAAAGAAGAAATAACAAGAGATATACCGAATGTCAGTGAAGAAGCTTTAAAGAATCTGGATAAAGATGGAATAATCCGTGTTGGTGCAGAAGTAAAGCAGGGAGATATTTTAGTAGGAAAAGTAACTCCAAAAGGTGAAACAGAATTAAGTCCTGAAGAAAAACTTCTTAGAGCAATCTTTGGAGAAAAAGCAGGAGATGTTATGGATGCTTCACTCCGAGCAGCTCCTGGCAATGAAGGAATCGTAATTGATGTACAGATTTTTTCTCGTCTGGAATTGAATAAAAAGAATAAACAGAAAATTACATTGGAATTAAAAGAAATAGAAGAAGAATTTAATAAATATATTAAGGAAATAAAAGATCGTCTTGTACAGGAAATAAAAGACATCGCGATAGATCAGGAATTAGCCAGTGATATTATAAATGACCGTGAAGAAATCATTTTAAAAGCAGGTAGAAAACTAAATGCACGAACTATAAGCGGTTTGAATTTTAATGCTTTGATTAAAATCACTGTTACTGATTCCAAGATTAATGAAAAATTGACTTTTCTAAATGAAAAATTGATGAGTAAAATAAATGAATTTGAAGAGAAAAAAGAAAATGAAATAAATAAGGTAAAGAAAGGTGATGAATTAGCACCGGGTGTAATTAAGCTGGTAAAAGTCTTTATTGCTAAAAAGCGTAAAATTTCAGTTGGAGATAAAATGGCTGGACGACACGGCAACAAAGGAGTTGTCGCAAAAATTTTACCATATGAAGACATGCCCCATTTAGCTGATGGTACTCCCGTAGATATTGTACTAAATCCACTGGGTGTTCCTTCACGTATGAATGTTGGGCAAATACTGGAGACTCATCTTGGCTGGGCATCAAAGATATTGGGAGTCCATATGGCTACCCCTGTTTTTGATGGTGCAAAAGAAAGCGAGATAGTTGAAATGCTTAAAAAATCCAATCTGCCTGAAACTGGTAAAACTACTTTATATGACGGATATACTGGTGAATCATTTGATCAGGAAGTAACTGTTGGATATATTTATATGATGAAATTAGCTCATTTAGTAGATGATAAGATTCATGCCCGTTCAATCGGACCATATTCATTAGTCACTCAGCAGCCATTAGGCGGAAAAGCTCAGTTTGGCGGACAGAGATTTGGAGAAATGGAAGTTTGGGCTCTTGAAGCTTATGGCGCAGCTTATACATTACAGGAACTGCTTACAGTTAAAAGTGATGATGTTGTTGGCAGAACTAAAATTTATGAGTCTATAATTAAGGGTGAAAACACACTTGAACCTGGAGTTCCTGAATCATTTAATGTTCTGGAAAAGGAGCTTAAGAGTCTGGCTCTTAACATAGAAAAAGAAGAAGAGAAAGATATTGTAATTAAAAGATAATGGAGGAATAAAATGTCAGATTTATTTAAAAGAGAAAAGAAAATCCGAAGATTTACTTCAATCTCTATTGGACTTGCATCTCCTGAAATGATTAAAAAGTGGTCGCACGGAGAAGTCAAAAAACCAGAGACCATAAATTATAGAACATTTAAACCGGAAAAAGATGGTTTATTTTGTGAACGCATATTTGGACCTGTTAAAGATTGGGAATGTAATTGCGGTAAATATAAACGTATAAAATATAAAGGAGTAATATGTGACAGATGCGGAGTAGAAGTTACACAGTCAAAAGTCCGCCGTGAACATATGGGGCACATTGAACTTGCAGCACCGGTATGTCATATATGGTATTTCAAAGGATTACCGAGCCGTATTGGTAATTTATTGGATTTATCCTTAAATAGTCTTGAAAGAGTGTTGTATTATGAAAATTATATTGTAGTAGAACCGGGTCCATCCAATACAAACAAAGGTCAGCTATTAAGCGAAGAAGAATATCGCAAATATTCTGATGAATTTGGAACCAAATTTTTAGCAAAAATGGGTGCTGAAGCTGTTAAGGATCTTCTAAAAGAAATTAATATTGAAAAGATGGCAGATCAGTTAAGAAAAGACCTCAAAGAATCAAATTCATTACAGAAAAAGAAAAAATTTGCAAAGCGTTTAAAAATTGTTGAATCTTTTCGTAAATCTCCAAATAAACCTGAGTGGATGATTCTAGATGTTGTTCCTGTTATTCCAGCTGAACTCCGGCCTCTTGTTCCACTGGATGGAGGCAGATTTGCAACATCTGATCTGAATGATTTATACAGACGTGTAATTAATAGAAATAACAGGTTGAAAAAATTAATTTCACTTAAAGCTCCTGATGTAATAATACGGAATGAAAAAAGAATGCTTCAGGAAGCAGTTGATGCCTTATTTGATAATGGCAGACGCGGAAGAGCGGTAAAGGGATCTGGAAACCGGCCTTTGAAATCTTTAAGCAGCATGCTTAAAGGAAAACAGGGAAGATTCCGTCAGAATTTATTAGGTAAAAGAGTAGATTATTCAGGAAGATCGGTTATAGTTGTTGGGCCTGAGCTTAGAATGCATCAATGCGGTTTACCTAAAAAGATGGCGCTGGAATTATTTAAACCATTTATTATTAAAAAACTGGATGAAAAAGGTTATGTAAGCACAATTAAAGGTGCTAAAAAAATTGTTGAAAGCGAAAGACCTGAAGTCTGGGATATTCTTGAAGAAGTTATCAAGGGACATTGCGTTCTTTTAAACCGTGCTCCAACTTTGCATAGATTGGGTATTCAGGCTTTTGAACCAATATTAATTGAAGGAAAAGCCATTCAAATTCATCCGCTTGTTTGTACAGCATTTAATGCGGATTTTGACGGTGATCAGATGGCGGTTCATGTTCCTCTTTCAATAGAAGCGCAATCAGAAGCTAAACTACTCATGCTGTCTATTAATAATTTGCTTTCACCATCTAATGGAGGACCTATTACAACTCCAACGCAGGACATCGTTTTAGGAATAAGTTATTTGACCTGTGAAAAAGTTGGGGAAATAGGTGAAGATACTATATTTGTATCTATTGATGATATTAGATTGGCTTATGATTTGAAAAAAGTTGGAAAGCATGCCAGAATTAAAGTTAAAATAAAAGGGGAAATGATAGAAACTACAGTTGGCAGAGTGCTTTTCAATTCTATTCTCCCTCCTGAAATGCCTTATTTTAATGAACGTGTTGATAAAAAGACTTTAATACGTCTTGTATCAATGTGTTTTAGAATGTTTGGGCAGGAAAAAACAGTTGAGATATTAGATGCATTAAAAAAACTTGGATTTGAAGAAGCAACTCACGCGGGTATTTCAATATCAATTAATGATATTAAAATCCCAATTGAAAAAGATAATATAATCAAAAAAGCTAAAGCAAAGGTTAATATTATTGAAGCGCAATATAAAAAAGGTATTATTACCGATGGTGAACGGCATAACAAAATTGTTGATATCTGGACAAATGTAACTGAAGAAATAAGCGATATAATGTTTAACGGACTTAAACCAAAAGGATTGCCGGGAGAAAAATTCAATCCTATTTTTATGATGGCAGATTCAGGCGCGCGCGGCAGCAAACAGCAGATACGTCAGCTGGCTGGAATGCGCGGATTGATGGCAAAACCATCCGGAGAAATTATTGAATCACCGATTACATCAAATTTCCGTGAAGGTTTAACAGTTCTGGAATATTTTATCTCTACTCATGGTGCTCGTAAAGGATTAGCAGATACAGCTTTAAAAACTGCTGATTCCGGTTATTTAACAAGAAGACTGGTTGATGTTGCTCAGGATGTAATTATTACGGAAGAAGACTGCGGAACCCTAAACGGTATTGTTGTTGGAGCAATAAAAGAAGGCGAAGAAGTAATAGAATCAATCAAAGACAGGGTTCTTGGACGTGTTGCATTGGATAATATTACAGATATTGTAAGTGATGAGCTTATTGCTGAAGCCGGACAGGAAATAGATGAAGAAATTGCTTCACGTATTGAAGAAGCGGGTATTGAAAAAATTAAAATTAGATCAGTGCTAACCTGCGAAACCAAGCGGGGCGCATGCGCAAAATGTTATGGCCGAAATCTTAATACAGGCCGTATTGTTAATCTTGGTGAAGCTGTCGGTGTTATTGCAGCTCAATCAATAGGTGAACCTGGGACTCAGCTTACCATGCGTACCTTCCATATTGGAGGAACAGCAAGTAAAATTATTGAACAATCTAAAGTTGAAGCCAGAAATCCTGGTATTATCAAATATTTGAACTTAAAAACTTTAACTAAAAAAGATGGAACCACTATTGCCTTAGGCCGTCAGGGACGTATTTCAATTGTAAATGAAACAAATAGAGAAATTGACAAATGCGGTGTTACATATGGAGCAGTAATTCATGTTAAAGACGGGCAGAAAATAAATAAAGGTGATATTTTATTAGAATGGGATTCATATAATACCCTGATTATTTCTGAAGTCGATGGTAAGATTGTTTTTAAAGATATAATTGAAGGTGTTACAATGAGGGAGGAACTGGATAAAATAACCGGCTTAAGAGGCAGACTTGTTGTTCCTCATAAAGAAGAAAATTTATTACCGCAGATAACAATTGAAGACAAAAAAGGTGAAATTATAGCAAGCTATCATATGTCAACAGGTGCGCGTCTTTTGCATAATAACGGCGACGCAATTGGTGCAGGTGAAGTATTGGCTAAAATTCCAAGAGAAACAAGTAAAACTAAGGATATTACAGGTGGATTACCTCGTGTGGCAGAACTTTTTGAAGCGAGGAAACCGAAAGAATGCGCTATTATAACTGAAATTGACGGGATTGTGTATTTAGGTGATGTTGTTAAAGGAATGCGCAAAATTATAATTAAAAATGAAGAAACAGGTATGGAAAAAGAATATTTGATTCCTCATGGAAAGCATTTAAGCGTAAGAGAAAACGACAGAGTAATAGCCGGAGATCAATTAATGGATGGTCCTCTTAATCCACATGATATTTTGCGTGTTAAAGGAGAGAATGCGCTTCAGCAATATCTTGTAAATGAAATACAGGAAGTATATAGATTACAGGGTGTTAATATTAATGATAAACATATTGAGGTTATAGTTCGCCAGATGCTAAGAAAGGTTAAAATAACAGATCCGGGAGATACCATTTTTCTTTCTGATGATGAAATTGACAAGTTTGAATTTAAAAGAGAGAATGAGAGAGTATCTGATAAAGATGGAAAACCTGCTGAAGCTAAGACTATATTGTTAGGTATTACTAAGGCTTCATTGCGTACAGAAAGCTTTATATCTGCCGCATCATTCCAGGAAACAACACGTGTGTTAACAGAAGCTGCTGTCTGTGGAAAGAAAGATGATTTACATGGATTAAAAGAAAATGTCATTGTTGGAAATCTAATACCTGCTGGTACGGGAATGGATTTTTACAGGGATATTGAAATTCAGCTAAAGGATTAAAATTTAAAAATTTTAGAGCCCCTTATATTAATTTATAAGGGGTTTTTTTATTTAAGTTTTTAACTTTTTTAACCGATATTATTATATCCAGTCAGAACTGAAAAAGGGGCTTATCATGACAAATAAAGAAAAAGTACAATATGTTTTATTATTAGTTGTGTTTTTAATTGCTTTAGCATGTTCAACTTCAGGTAAAAAAGATAAAAAAAGTGATGTGGTTGATACAACTGATGTAACTGATACAACCGCGGCAACTTATGTTGGTTCAATAAATTGTGAAGGATGTCATAGTACAATTTATAATAATTTTATCAAATCAGGACATAAATGGATGTTAAATAAAGTTGAAAATGGACAACCACCTTCTTATCCTTATTCAAATGTTGCATTAACTCTTCCTGCTGGATATGAATGGAAAGATATTTCTTATGTTTTAGGCGGATATGGATGGAAAGCTTATTATCTGGATACAACAGGTAAAATAATCGGTTTAAATAAAGGATATTCCTGTGGAAGATGTCATACATCAGGTTATAGTGTAGAAGGTTCGCAGGATAATCTTTCAGGGATTACAGGAACATGGAAAGAGCTGGGTGTAACTTGTGAGAGATGCCATGGAAACGCAAGTAAGCATATTGCAAAAAGTTCAAATAAACCAGATGTAGATAAATCTATAGAGTTATGCGGAGAATGTCATAATAAGAGCAGGAAAGATAAAGTTGAAGCAAAAGATGGTTTTATTTATTCAAATCAGCAATATGAAGAGATAAAAAATGGCGCTCATAAAAATCATGATTGTACATCCTGTCATGATCCGCATATAAGCGCAAAAAATACTCCGCAGGATGCTATTATTAGAAAATGTACAGCGTGTCATTCAGGTAAAAGCGTTAATACAGCTGGGATGGAAGATATGGAATGTGTTGATTGCCATATGCCGTATATTGCTAAAATAGCTAATATAGTAAGTACATACAAAGCAGATTTACGATCACATTTATTTAGAATTAATTCAGATTCAACGGCGAATATGTTCGAAACTATCAATGATACAACTTATGCGAAGGATTTTATTACTCTTGATTATGTATGTCTAACCTGTCATAGTGATAAAACAATTGGCTGGGCAGCAGAAAATGCAGAGGCAATACATCCTGAATAGATTTAATATTTTATTTTTAGGCACAAAGGCACAAAGGAGCAAAGGCACATATTATTTGGTTCGGATCGCCATAATTTAAAATAAATACAGATTGGGAAATTTTTATCTATTAATTCTATCCATTTGTAACTTCCCATTTGATTTTGCCATCTTTTATAGAAAAACAACATAATTTATAATTTGCAGAACCAATCAAAATTGAATCTCTAACAACCACAGGGCTTGTGCAGAAATTATCATCATATTCATTTATCCAGAGAGTTTTACCTGTAGAAACGTTAACTGCATAAAGTTTATATTTAACCGCATAAATATTATTAATTTTAATAGTAATAGAAATCATTAGAACTAAAAAAATCAATTTTATTTTATTGAACATAACTAATCTCCTGTTTTTTTCTTCTAACATCTTTAATAAAGCTTCTCCAGACCAGACTTCTGGATATTGATAACTATATCTTTTTTCCCAATCAGACTGATCAAAACGAAATGCAGGGGAAAGTATAATGAAATTATTCTTATTAGCAAAATCAATCCATGGATTAACCATAAATTCTCTGCCCGCACTATTTAGTCCACCGACACAAATTAAAATATTTGTTTCTAAATTTGTACTATCAAATTTGTCCGGATAATAGTAAAGGAAATCTACTATTTCATTATGATTTATAGAATTAAGTATAGGAAATTGAAAACCTATCTTAAATTCATCCTGGTTCGATTTTTCTATACATAAAATAATTTTGTTTTGATATAATATACCCGTATCAAAACCAAATCCTCACCATGCAGAAGCAAAGAATCTGATTTAAAAAAGGTTTAAAAAATGCAAGAAGAAAGAAAAATTTTTACAGTATCAAATATTACTCATAATATAAAAGAAATACTTGAAACAAATTTCAGCAATATCTGGATAGAAGGTGAGATTTCTGATCTCAAACGGCCTGGTTCCGGGCATATTTATTTTATGTTGAAAGATGAATTCAGCCAGCTCAGAGCAGTAATGTTTAGATTTAATAATCAGCGTTTGCGTTTTCCTCTGGAAGACGGACTAAAAGTTGTAGTTTTTGGCACATTGGGTGTTTATGAAAAACGCGGGGAATATCAGATAATAATAGAAGTTATGGAACCTTTAGGAATTGGAGCATTACAGCTTGCATTTGAGAAATTAAAGAAAAAATTAGAAGCTGAAGGATTATTCAATTCAGAAAGAAAAAGAGCGATACCGCTAATGCCCAAAAAAATAGGAATAGTAACATCTTCAACAGGAGCTGCAATTCGTGATATATTAAATGTAATTAATCGTCGATTCTGCAATGTCCATATCATTATCTATCCTGTAAGAGTTCAGGGAAGTGAAGCTCCAGGAGAAATATCGATTGCTATTCGCGAATTGAATAAATTTACAGACATAGATGTTATGATTGTTGGACGGGGCGGAGGATCGCTTGAAGATTTATGGGCTTTTAATGAAGAAATAGTTGCAAGAGCGATTTATGAATCAAGAATACCTGTTATTTCAGCAGTAGGACATGAAATAGATTATACAATTGCTGATTTTGTTGCTGATTTGCGCGCTCCTACTCCATCTGCTGCAGCCGAACTTGTTGTACAAAATAAAACTAATATAGAAAATACAATACAGATATACAATGAACGTCTGATTGCATCGATACGAAATATATTAAATCTGTTAAAAAATAAAATTAAATATTTATCCGAAAAAAAATGCATTGTTAATCCGCATGAAATAATTCAGGATAAATATCAGCAAATTGATGAATTTCAGGAAAGGATAAAAGAATTAACTATTAATCAATTTGAAGCAAGAAAAGAAAAACAAAAAAATTTGTATAATGCGATCAGACATTTAAGTCCATTATCAATTCTTTCACGCGGATATAGCATTGCTTTTACGCTTCCTGAGAAAAAATTGCTTACCTCAAGCGCAGACACTTCGATTGGGAATGAAATTGAAGTTAAACTTGGAAAAGGTGAAATTATTTGTGAAGTAAAGAAAGTGATATTATGAAGATTGCATTTTATACTTTAGGTTGCAAATTAAACCAATCAGAAACTTTTTCCATAGCTAATCAATTGCATTCTTCCGGTTATGAAGTAGTTTCAATAGATAAGAATCCGGATGTGTGTATAATAAATACCTGTACTGTTACAAATCACAGTGATCAGCGATCCCGCCAGATGATCAGGAAATTCATTAAAGATCATCCGTCTTCCTTAATTATCGTTACTGGATGTTATGCTGAAAGAGCTCCTGATGAATTAAAAAAAATTTCAGGAGTTACAATGGTTATTGGTAATTCTGATAAAAAAGAAATAGTAAATATTTTAAATAAGATGCAGAATAGAGTTAGTGAAAAAATTGAAACTGATATATATAAGACTGTTTGCGGTGAGATAGGGAAAACCAGAACATTTATTAAAATTCAGGATGGATGCGATGCCAGTTGCAGTTATTGTATTGTTCCCAAAGTGCGCGGAAAAAGCCGCAGTATAGCGAATAATGATATTCTTGCCGAAATTTCAAAAGCCGTAAAATTAGGATATCCGGAAATTGTGCTTACCGGCGTACATATTGGCGCTTACGGCAAGGATATTTCTGAAAATTTAAATCTCGCTGCATTGCTGAAAGAAGCTTTGAAAATCTGTCAACCAGCGCGTATCAGGCTATCTTCTATTGAACCGGAAGAGATCACTGATGAGCTTATTGAAATAATCATATCATCTAAGTATATATGCCGCCATCTGCATATACCATTACAAAGCGGTACTGATGAAATTCTAAAAAAAATGAATAGAAATTATACTATTAAAAAATATATAAATCTTTTAAATAAAATAAATAGTATATCAAAAGAGATATCGCTGGGTACTGATATTATTACAGGATTTCCGGGTGAGTCAGAAATATTATTTAATAATACTTTGGAAATAATTCATTCTTTGCCATTTAGCTATATTCATGTTTTTCCTTATTCCAGAAGAGAAGGTACAGAAGCTTATAATTTAAATGAAACAGTATCTTCAAAAGAAAATGAAAGAAGAGTGAGATTAATAAGAGAAATATCCAATAAAAAATTGATAAATTTCAAGAAAATGTTTATAGAAAAAACACTCTCTGCTGTAATTGAAACTACTCGCAATAAACAGACAGGAAAGCTTGTTGGTCTTACAGATAATTATATAAAAGTTTTATTAAATGGTTCAAATGATTTAGTTAAAAAAACTGTTCAAGTAAAAATAAAAGAAATAACAGAAGATAGTTATGTTTATGGGGAAATCCTTTAAACATAAAAGAGTTTGTAATAACGTAAAATAGAGTGTTAATTATCATATCAATCAGAGTGACAGCACATTGGTTTTAAACGTCATAATTTTGCTTCCATAGTTTTGCCTTTACTCTTGACAATGCTACTATATAATAGTACAATATGGTCGTATTAATAGATAGTATAAAATAAGGAGGTAAAAATGAGTGTTGTAAAGACATCGATAACAGTTCCTGAAGATATTTATAAAAAAATCAGAGGAATATCTGATAATTTTAGTGCGGTAGTTACTGAGGCATTAAAGGAATATATTAAGCATAGAAAAATACAAAAAGCGGTCTCATCTTTTGGAAGTTGGGGGAAAAGGGATAAAGATAGTGTTGAAATGGTTAATGAAATGAGAAAAGAAGAGGGCAGAGATTATGAGAAAGGTTTTAATTGATACTGATGTTGTGATAGATTTTCTAAAAGGTGAGATTTATTCAAAAGATTTAATATTCCCTTTATGGAAAACAAGTACAGCTTATTTAAGCGTGTTGACAATTTATGAACTTTATGCAGGAATCAGAGAAAAAGAAAGGGATAAAACTAAAGATTTTATTGATGCTTGTATAATTGAAGATACTACACCTGAGATAGCTGTGAAAGGCGGTGATCTCAGAAGATTTTATAAAGAAAAGGGAATAACGCTTAATGTTGTTGATTGTCTTATTGCGGCTACCGCGATTACAAGAGGTTATAAAATTGCGACAAGAAACATTAAACATTATCCAGAAAAGGATATAATTATTAAAATGCCTCAAAAATAGTGTGTGAATTTTTGGGACGTGTGAATTTTTGGGACGGAGTTAATTTATCAGAAATTTCCCAAGATAAAAAAAACAAGAAAAAGAGAAGAAAAAGAAAAGAG
>CAYWFU010000073.1:0-16867 GCA_964457585.1 uncultured bacterium
TTTTAAAAAAATTCCAAAATTGATTTGACCCAGTCTGAGAGCCGCAGGGTATCTTTTGTCTCTGATAGGAATATTTATCTGGGAGTGCCAAAGGCACTAATTATAATAATTATTTACCTTTCAGAGACTTTATTTATATTGTGCCAATTCATTGGCACTTCCAGATAATCTGTATTATAACAAATAAAATTTTAATGTCAAACGTACTTTTTCATTTTTCATTTCAATAAAATGACGTATTGACAAAAAGGTATACATAAGGTATACTTTTTATATCATGGAATTTGAGTTCGATTCTAAAAAAAGTATTAACAATAAAAAAAAACATGGGATTGATTTCTATGAAGCCCAAAGCTTATGGGATGATTCCAATATAGAGGAGATTGATATATATGAAAGCACATGAACTTGATAAAAAATTTGATGAAGGTGAAGATATTTCTAAATACCTTGAAATATCGAAAGCAAAAAGGCCCGAACAGGAACAAAAGCGAGTAAATGTAGATTTCCCTTTATGGATGATTCATTTATTAGATAGAGAATCAAAGCGTTTAGGTGTTCCTCGTCAATCGATTATTAAAGTCTGGGTAGCAGAACGGCTTGAAAAGGCAATTTAAAATTCAGAACTTGTAACTGTTAGACTCAGATTAATAAAGCAATAAAGTACTTCTCTGACAAATTTGCTAATAGTATAACTAAAGTGTATTATCCCCTCATTATGTGTGTTATCGTTATTTTCAAGGTACAAAAATTTGAAACGCTCGATAAACTTGTACTCAACATTATCTGGAAGTGCCATGAATTGGCACAAATATAAATAATAAAATATTCCTATCAGAGACAGAAGATACCATGTGGCTGCCACAGGGTTCTTCATTAATTGAGTATCGAGCAACTACATTAAATTTTTGTAGTTGCCTGATTTATCAGGCTTAATTTAATAAAATAAATAGGTTAATTTATGAGTCTGAAATCTCAAGAAAGGGGGATTCAAATTTTGATATTTTATATTTAATTTAAAGTATAGGAAATTGAATACGCCCAATGAATTGGGCAACTACAAACATATTGCATTGTAGTTGCCTGATTCATCAGGCTTATAGGAGACATTCTATGAAAAAAAAATTTTATTTTTTTGTATCCTGCTTTTATTTTTTAATAATATTTAGTATTCAAACAATCTATCCCCAGAATAGCAAAACCGAAATAATGAAAAATGCTATTGCTTCACAAAAAGGTTGTTCTAAAGAAGATATACAAATAGTAAACACCGGTAAATCTCACTTCCCTCTTTTAAACAAAAAACTCACATGGGCTAAAGCCAGAAATACACGAACAGAAGAAATATACAACATTTCTCTTGATGAGAATGATAATGTTGCTGATGATGAAACCCTAAGTAAAGAAGAAAATATTTTACATGAAAAAAAGTATGGTAAATTTTCAGAAGATTTACATGAGAAACTTCAAGCTATGTCTGATTCTGATATGGTTAAAGTGGAAATTATTTTAAATGGCGATGATGGTGGTGCTATTGAAAGTCCAACTTATGAGGAAACACAATCTCAAAGCCAGGAAGAAATAGAAACAAAAATGAATGCGCAATACAATGAAAAAATATCCAAAATAAAAACTATAGAAGAAAATTTCAAAGAAAAATGCATTGATTTGCAGGGATATAATATACTTCTTGAAGGTGAGATGCTTCCAGTAATGATAATTGAGTTATCTAAATCTGAACTATTGAAACTTGCAGTATATCCTGAGATAAAAGAAATTTATTACCATACAATAGACCTTCCTAATCTAGATATCTCTATCCCAACTACATGGACAGATAAAGTATGGGCAAAAGGGATAACAGGTTCTAGGATTAAAGTTGCTGTTGTTGATGCCAGTGGTATTGATTTTTCCCATCCTAACCTTTCAAATCCAGATTCTAAAAATAGAATTAATGGTTATTATGCATTGGATGACTATCATGCTACTAGAACAGCAGGTGTTATTGCCTGTCGAAAAATCGGTATTAATCCTTTTCAGGGGGTGGCATATAATGCGACTTTATTAGGTGCTAATTTTGGGAATACTAATATATTAATAGATTACAATGCTATTGAATGGGCAATTAACCCAGCTCCCGATCGAAATGCAAGAATTATTAATTATAGTCGTGGGGATTATCGCTTTGGTCTATATATGAAAAATTATGGCATAAATAATAAATTTGATGCATATGTTTTTAATAATCGAATAACTATAGTAGTTAGCGCTGGTAATACTGTAGATATAAATGCACCAGCAATGTCATATAATTGTATTGCTGTTGGTTCTTATGATGATAAAAATACTGTTTCATGGACAGATGATATAATGGGAATTGGCTCAGGTACTCCATCACCTTTCAATGATCCTATTTCAACAAATGGAGATAGAGAAAAACCTGAAGTTGTTGCACCTGGTGTAGAAATAGTAACTACTTTTGTAGACCCGTATGGTTATGGATTTAGAGCTTCTTCAGGTACAAGTTTTGCTGCCCCGCATGTTGCAGGACTGGCAGCTTTATTATGCGAGAGGAATCCAAATTTGCTTTCCTGGCCTGAAGCAATAAAAGCTATTATTATGGCAACAGCAGTACATAATCTTGAAGGTAGTTCAAGTCTGTTAGCGATAAGGATGGTGCTGGTGGTATTGTGTCGTATTTTGCTAATGCACTAGCTAGCACATCTCAAAATATAGTATATGATTATATGACTAAAACATCTACTAATACCTCTTTTACTTTTAAACTTGGAAATATTTTTACAAATCCTGCTCAGCGTAGAGTTGTACGAATTGTTTTATGCTGGAGTGTTGATCCAACTTTTTCGGATTATAATAATAAACATGGTACAGATCTGGATATTTCCGTATATAAGCGTATTAGAGAGCTTTGGGGGTATACTTATCAATATGTAGGGGGATCGTACAGTAAAGATAATAATTATGAAATATATGAGTTTTCTACTACCAGTAATTCTGATTATTATAGAATAATAATTAATAAAACACGTTACGATGATATTGCTCTTAATGGGATTCCATTTTCTATAGTATTTTCTGATGTGCCAGTTGGAAATTAATTAATGATATACCCTACGGGAGAAACCGCAGGGGATATCCTCTGATTGGAAGATTATAAATTTCCATTTTGTACGTTTTCCCAATGTTTTTTATTTAAAATAGTTTCTATTGCTGTCATTTTGAACGAAGCGAAAAATCTGCTTCTAAAGCTATAAAAACAGATTCTTCGCATCGCTCAGAATGACAAACAAAAAATTAGCAAAACATCATAAAAATATTACCAACAAATTTATCGCACACCATTTTGTAAAATATAGAGTAAAGGGATTAGAATGCATTTTCAAGTAAAAAATAAATATTTTTTTATAATTATTATTAGTACTATTATAAAAGTTGCATCTGCAGGTTTACTTTTCGCTAAAGCACCTTTAATCAATTCAATAGATTCAACTTCAGGATATAACTCTACTCTTACACAAATAACTATTAAAGGTAAAAATTTTGATACAACATGCAAAGCTTATATCAGTCCTGGTGGTTATTATATGGCTAACATAATAAATACTAATAGTTTAATTTCTGACATTTTTATTTCCGGGAATTATGCGTATATAGCAGCTACACATACGTTACCAAATGAAAAAGGAGGATTTCAAATAATAGACATCAGTAATCCCTTAAAACCAGTTATAACTGCAGTTATAACTGGCAGCATTGGTAATCGTGGATTAGCTCATAGTGTTTTTGTTTCAGGAAATTATGCATATATAGCATATTCAGATACAGATATTGATACTGGAGGATTACAAATAATAGATATCAGTAATCCTGCAAAACCTGCTATAATTAGTAGTCTTGATACTGTTGAGTACGATCAACAAGATAGTGTGGCTTATAAAATTTATGTTTCAGGAAATAATGCATACTTATTCTATTTATATTCGCCAGGTCCTAAAATGAATAGTAAAACAGGTTTGCAAATAATAGATATTAGCAATCCAGCTAATCCTATTTTAGTAAGCAATTTGGATAATATAGATAATGTTTTTGTATCAGGTAATTATGCGTATGCTACAAATGAAGAAGCTGAATTATACATAATAGATGTGAGTAATCCAGCTAACCCTATTTTAGTAAGTAATATGAATAACATATACAGTATTTTTGTATCTGGTAATTATGCATTTGCTACGAATGGAGAATCTGAATTATATGTAATAGATGTGAGTAATCCAGCTAATCCAGGTATCGTAAATAGTATAAATATATCACAGGTTAGGGGCATCATGCCCATTTCAGAGAAATATGCTTATGTTGAATCTGAGGAATCTGGATTGTATATAATAGATATCAGCAATCCTGTAAATCCAGATATTGTAAATAATATAGAAGATGTATCTCTGGGATTTGGTAAAGTTTCTATTACAGAAAATTACATATATCTATCAAATTATAATGTTGGGGAGCAGGTACAGGTAATAGATATAAGTAATCCAGTAAATCCTGTTATAATAAATATGGATGTACCCGGGTTCCCAAATGATTTTGCTATATCAGGAAATTATTTATACACAGATTATGATCTTTCGGAATTGCTAATTATAGACATTAGTAATTTAATAAAACCTAATATTTTAAGTAGTATGGATAAATTTGATAGGGCGATTTTAAGTTTTTTTGTATCACATAATTATATATATATTCTAAATGGGAAACCAGGTAAGTCTGGTTTCCAGATTATTGACGCAAGTAATCCAGCAAAACCTTATATAGTAAGTGATTTAAATCTCTCTGATCAATCTAATGATATTTATATTTCAGATAAATATGCATATATAGCTAAACATGGTGGACTTAAAATAATAGATATAAGCAATCCAAATAGTCCATATATAATAGATAATAATATAAATATAAATACATCTATTTGGGGAGGTGAAAGTATCTATGTCTCAGGAAATTATGCATATATTACTGATAGATGGAACGGATTATCAATAATAGATATCTCTAATCCTCTAAATTCAAAGCTGATTAGCATTACAAAAACACTAAGTATTGCAAATAATGTTTCTATTTCAGGAAATTACGCGTACGTTGCTGATTGTGATGGATTGCTAATATTAGATATCAGTAATCCATATAATCCATTTAGAGTAGGGAGTATAAAAACACCTGATTTTGCAAAAAGTGTTTTCATCTCAGGGAATTACGCATATATAGCGGCTGAGTCTTCAGGATTAGTAATAATAGACATTAGTAATCCAGCAAACCCAAAAATAATAGGGAACATTGACACATATGGAGGTGCAGAAGATGTTTCTGTTTCAGGGAAATATGCATATATAGCAGATTTTTTTTATGGATTATTTGTAATAGATATAAGTAATCCATACAATCCACAAATTATAGAAAGAGATAATATATTTACTAAAACGGATAAAATTTGTGTATCAGAAAATTTTATATATGTTGCACAAAATGATATTTCTCTTACAAAGGGAAAACTCCAGATTCTCCATAAACCAAGCACAGGACTTGTCTGTGAATCACTAAAATTAATTGATGATAGCACACTGCAGGCTATTGTCCCAAAAGGTTTAATGTCAGGTAAATACAATATTAAGGTTATTAATTCTAATGGAGAACAAAGTATTATCCATAATTATTTTACAGTTAATGGTTCTATGCCCAATCTATCACCTGGTGTAAGCTTAAAAGCAAATTCAAATTTTGGGTATGCCCCTTTATCAGTAAATTTTACTGCTGATGCATATGACAACAACGGTAATATTGTAAAATACGAATGGGATTTTAATGGAGATGGTGCTTATGATTCCTCAACCTTAACCTCAACCTCAACCTTTATTTATACCACCGAAGGCACATATAATGCCGAAGTTAAAGTTACCGATAATAATGGAGCTAGCGCAAAAAATAGTGTAAGCATAAAAGTGAATAAAAAACCTGAAGAAAAAAAGAAGAAAAGTTTTTGTTTGATCAGTATAGTTCAGAATAGTTTGCAAAAGGTTATCCCCAATGAAATAAATTTTTTCACACAATTTCGTGATACTAAATTTATGTTTAATATTTTTGGTGCAAAATTAGTCGAATTTTATTATAAAATTAGTCCAAAAATAGTTGATTACATTTTTAACAATACATGGATGTCCTTCATGTTTTAATCCCAGCCTTTATAATATCATGCAAATGAATAATTCCAATTGGAAATCTTTTTTTATCAATAATCACCAGTGAAGTAATTTGATGGTCTTCCATCTTTTTCAGCGCTTCTACTGCGAGATTATCTCTGCTGATTGTTTTTGGATTTTTTGTCATAATACTGCCTGCTTTTAATTTAAAAACTTCGTGTTCTTTTTCCAGTATTCTGCGCAAGTCTCCGTCAGTTACTATACCTGAAAATTTTTTATTTTTATCAACAACTGTTGTCATCCCCAGCCGCTTAGAAGTCATTTCGCAAAGAACCTGATTAAAATTATCGTTTTCTTTTACTATAGGAACAGCATTATCAGCATGCATTAAATCTTCAACTTTCATCAAAAGCTGTTTTCCAAGCATTCCGCCGGGATGAAAAAGAGCAAAATTTTCAGCTTTAAAATCTTTTTTATTTAAAAGCGCAATAGCTAATGCATCACCCAGAACCAATGTCGCAGTCGTACTTGTAGTTGGCGCCAGACCTAATGGGCAGGCTTCTTTTCTAACTCCTATATCTAAAATCACATCACTATGTTTTGCTAATGTTGAATTCGGCTCTGAAGTGATAGCTATTAATTTTACTCCCATTAATTTCATTGGTGAAAGTAAATTATTTATCTCTCCCGTATCGCCGCTTTTAGAAATCAGCACTACTATATCTTCCGGCATTACCATACCCAGATCACCGTGAATACCATCAGCAGGATGGAGAAAATATGATGGTGTGCCTGTGCTTGTAAGTGTAGCTGCTATTTTTTTTCCTATTATTCCTGATTTTCCCATACCGGTTATAATTACCCTGCCCTTGCAATTATAAATCATTTCAACTGCTTGTATAAAATTTTTATCTAACTTTTTTGCAAGAGAGAAAATAGCTTCTGCTTCTTCTTTTATTACACTCCGCGCATATTCCAGAATTTTTTTATTATTTTCCATCTTAAACCTTTTTCCAGTCTTCCATAAATTTTTTAATTCCTAAATCTGTAAGAGGATGGGATATCATTTGATCGATAACTGAAGATGGGACAGTAACTATATCTGCGCCAATACGAGCTGCTTCTAGTACATGAAGCGGATTACGAATACTTGCGGCAATTACCTGACAGGCAAAAGTATAATTGGAAAAAATATGCATAATATCTTCTATTACTTCCATTCCACTATGACTGATATCATCCAATCTGCCTACAAAAGGACAAACATAATTTGCACCGGCGCAGGCTGCTAAAAGCGCCTGATTAGCGTTGAATATCAATGTGACATTAGTTTTTATATTTAATTCATGTAATTTTTTTACCGCACGCAAACCATCTTTGGTTACTGGTATTTTAATAACAATATTTGAACCTATTTCCGCCAATTCTTTTGATTCTTTAATCATACCTTCATAGTCAAGACTGATAACTTCAGCATGAACGGGACCTTTAATTATTTTGCATATTTCCTTAATAATAGTTTTAAAATCTTTTCCTTCTTTTGCAATTAAAGTTGGGTTAGTTGTAACCCCGTCTGCCAATCCTAAATCTAAAGCCTTTTTTATTGCTTCTAAATTCGCACTATCAACAAAAAATTTCATTTTTTTCTCCTATGTTAAATGGGGGTAATGTCAAAAATTAACCACAGAACACAGAGAAGCTTTTAAATATTAATGAGATGTAGTCTCTACTCCCCCTCTATGTACTGTGGTTCATATTTTTCCCCTCTTTTTTATATTATTATCCGTATTTATAAAAGTCAAGAAAAATAATTATAAAAACACTATCATTTCATTTTTCCCTTGACAAGTTAATATTAATACATATACTTATAGTGTAATTAATTTCTATAAAATGATATACTTATAGGTGGACAATTATGTTAATAAATAGAATTTTAAGCAGTAAAATTAAAGATGTTCTTTTTAGAAAGCCAAAAGTAATTATTCTTTATGGACCCCGTCAGGCAGGGAAGACTACTTTAATAAATCTGATAACTTCTCAAATAGATAAGAAATTATATTTTGTGGGTGATGACCTTTACGCGCAAAATTTATTTAGAAATAACGAATTGGAAGCGCTCAAACGAGTTATCGGCGACAATAAAATATTGATTATTGATGAAGCGCAGCGTATTGATAATATTGGATTAACATTAAAATTATTAATTGATAATCTGCCTGTTACTATATTTGTTTCCGGATCCGCTTCATTTGATTTAGCGAATAAAATTAATGAACCTTTAACGGGAAGAACAAAAACATTTTTACTTTATCCACTGTCTTATCAAGAAATTTCAGAAAAATATCGTCAAACCTCAAATGATACAGCTATTGGAGAAATGCTCAGGTTTGGCATGTATCCTAAAGTGCATACATTTTCAGGCGATCAGGAAAAACAGGATTATTTGTATGAGTATATAAACAATTATCTTTATAAAGATGTTTTGATGTTTGAGGATATCAGAAAACCGAAAAAAGTAATAGACCTGCTTACTCTGTTGGCTTTACAGATTGGCAAAGAAGTGGCAATTTCCGAATTAGCTCGGAATTTAAGTATGAGCCAGAAGGCAGTGTTGAATTATCTGGATGTTCTCGAAAAAATGTTCGTGATAATTAACCTGCGGGGATTCAGCCGCAATTTGCGTAAGGAGATTTCCAAAACATCAAAATATTATTTTATGGATGTAGGTGTAAGAAATGCATTGATTAGAAACTTTAACGAACTAAAATTGCGGACTGACGCGGGGGATCTCTTTGAAAACTGGTTTATAATAGAAAAATACAAATTATCCGGCAATTTGGGAAAACCCTCGAATTTTTATTTCTGGCGGACATATGACCAGCAGGAGATTGATTTAATCGAAGAACGAGATGGAAAATTAACCGGTTTTGAATGTAAATTCTCCCCCAGAAAAGAGCTTACGGTGCCTAAAGATTGGATTAATACATATTCAAATTCCCGTTTTGAAATAGTTAACTCAAATAATTACTTTAAATATTTATCCATAGGAATTAATATGGTATAATATACTCAGCGAGGTCATAAATTCGCATTTTTGCGCTGGTCTTGAACATCGATAGCTGCGTTGCTCAGGTTCGAAATAGTGCAGGCTATTTCTCACCTTCGCGCCTTGCTCTCGATGCTCAATCCTCACCGAAAAAATGCGAATTTATGACCTCGCTGAGTATAATATCATTGAGTAAATTGAGTAATAGGATTAATAAAATGGAATATGACCGGTTTCAAAAAGAAGCCATCGAGTATATTGAAAAAGGATATTCAGTTATAGTATCCGCTCCCACTGGAGCTGGAAAAACTGTAATTGCTGAATATATTATTTCCAAATGTTTATCTCAAAACGAAAAAGCAATTTATACTGCGCCAATCAAAGCTCTTAGTAATCAAAAATTCCGTGATTTTCAGACACAATATCCTGATCAGGTAGGCATATTAACAGGTGATGTAAGTATTAATATTCATGCGCCTGTACTTATTATGACCACGGAAATTTTTCGAAATAAAATACTTGAAGGACATGATTTATTAAAAGATTGTAAATGGATAATTTTCGATGAAATACATTATCTTGATGATATAGAAAGAGGTACAGTCTGGGAAGAATCTATAATTTTCTTGCCTTCTCATATCCACATTCTGGCTTTAAGCGCTACAATTCCAAATATTGATGAATTGGCTGTATGGATAAACAGTATTCATAGGATTGGACTTAAAATAGTCAAAGAAGATCAAAGGCCGGTCCCACTTCATTTTAGCTTCCAATGCAGAGATAAACTAACTGATAATTTTGAAAAATTAAAAGAAGCAATATTTGCCAGAAAAAAAAAATATTTTCATAAAGATAATATTTCCATCAACAAACCTCAAAATGTTTCCGGTTTAATTGAATATATAAAAAAAAGCAATGCTCTTCCATGTATATATTTTAGCTTTAACCGCAGACGGTGCGAGGAACTGGCTGAAATATTAGGAGAATATAATTTCCTGACAGAAAAAGAAGAAAAACAAATCTGTCAGGCATATGATTCTCTGTGCCAAAAATTTGAACTTAACAGGGAAAAAAGTTCGCATTTTATGTTCCCGTTAATCCGTCGAGGAATAGCTTATCATCATGCTGGGATGCTCCCAACTCTTAAAGAAGTAATTGAGCGGCTTTTTACAAGTGGTTTATTAAAAGTAATTTTCACAACAGAAACCTTTGCGCTTGGAATAAATATGCCTGCGCGCAGTGTAATTTTTGATGAATTATATAAAAATTATGGATCTGTATGGCGGCTCCTTAAAACAAGAGATTTTTATCAAATGGCAGGCAGAGCGGGCAGAAGAGGTATTGATGAGGCTGGATATGTATGGTGCAGAATTAATCCTAAAAGAATAGGATTAGAACATATAAGAAAAATTATTTATAGTCAAAATGAAAAAATTTCAAGTCAGTTTAACACTTCTTATGCAACACTTCTTCATTTATATCAAGATTTAAAAGATAAGTTGTATGATGTTTATCCTAAATCTTTTCATTATTTCCAATATGGCAGAAAGGATCAGGAAAAACTTCTTAAGCAAATGCATAACAAAGTTAAAATCCTTAAAGAATTGGGTCATATAAGAAATAATAATTTAACTCCTAAAGGGATATTTGCATCTCAAATATACGGTTATGAATTACCTTTAGCTGAACTGCATGAAAAAGGTTATTTAGATAGAATGAATGAATATGAATTAGGGATATTAATTTTAAGTTTTGTTTATGAACCAAGAAAAAACAATAAAGAAGAAATGAAAATTGCAAGACAATACCGCTGGATAGCAAGAATTGTTGAAAAAGAAAATATAAAAATAAGAAATATGGAAGCACGCCTGGATATTAAACCATTGAGTAAAATAGCAAATTTTGGATTGAGCAATATTTTACAATTATGGATGAAAGGCGCTGATTTTGAAAAAATAGTAAAATCTGTCGATGCAGACGAGGGGGAAATAGTTCGCTATTTCAGAATGACCATACAGATATTAAGAGAAATTCAGAATGGAGATGTAATGTCATTCAGTCTGAGAAATAAAGCCAGCCAGACTTTCAAACTTATTAATCGCGGAGTAATCGATGCTGAAAAGCAATTGAGAACCATATAGATTCTTCAATCATTCAACGCTCCATTTTTTATCCATTCACGTATAATATTAATTTCTTCTGCTTCTATCCTGGATCGCTCTACAGTTGGTCCGCATATCAATGTTCCTTCCAGACGATTAATTAATATGCTTTCTTCAGGGGAGCCGGGTTTTACACGAAATTTATCCGGATATCTTTTGCTTTTTATATTTACTAAATTATTATATGCTTTTTGATAGGATAAATTAAGATTCCCTGATTTTTGATAAAATGCATCTGAATGACATGTATATAAAGCGCATTTTTGTTTGAAAAAATTTTTTGAAATAGAATTAAATTCCGGTTTCAATTTTTCACGTGCAGGTTCAACCCCGCATCCTATAAAAAAAAATAATATTAAACTTATTAAAAATTTCATATTTTACCGTTAGTTATTAGGTAAGCGTTCAGCTATCAGAGGACAAGCTTATTTTTGAGTTTTAATATCTTTAAACTGATAGCTGAAAGCTGATGGCTGAACGCTTACGTTATTAGTACTAATATTTTCTTAATATCAATACTGCATTTTGTCCGCCAAATCCGAAAGAATTTTTCATAACTATATCTATATTTTTTTTTCTGGATACATTTGGAACATAATCAAGATCGCATTCAGGATCCGGTATTTTATAGTTTATTGTGGGAGGAATAATTCCTTCATCTATAGCTAAAGCACAAATTATTACTTCAATTGCGCCGGTTGCATTAATTAAATGTCCTGTCATGGATTTAGTTGAACTAATTGGTATTTTATAAGCATAATCACCAAATACTTTCTTTATTGCCAAAGTTTCTAATTTATCATTTAGCGGAGTCGATGTCCCATGTGCATTAATATAACTGATAGTTTCTTTTTTTATATGTGAATCTATAAGTGCTTCCTCCATTGCCTGTATCGCGCCTTTACCATCCGGGTCTGGAGCAGTAATATGATATGCATCACAGCTTGTACCATAACCGATAATTTCCGCATAAATTTTTGCATCTCTGCAAATCGCATGATTTAACTCTTCGATTATTACAATCCCTGCTCCTTCGCTCATAACAAAACCGTCCCGATTTAAATCAAAAGGACAGGAAGCTTTTTCAGGTTCATCATTTCTGGTTGAAAGAGCACGTGAAGCGCAAAATCCGGCAAAACCAACAGGGAATAACGTCCCCTCGCTTCCTCCGCAAAGCATTATATCAGCTTCATTATATTGTATTTTGCGAAATGCTTCACCTATTGAATGTGTTCCTGTAGCACATGCGCTTGCAATACCAAAGCTTGGACCTTTAAAACCATATTTGATTGCCAATAATCCGCTTGCCATACTGGGGATGCTGGTTGGAACAAAAGTAGCTGAAACACCTTTGTATCCTTTCTCTTCTAGCTGAGTTGATTCTTTAACAACTTTTTCAAGGTCTCCCATCCCTGCACCAAGTATTGTCCCTATACGTCTCTTATCTATATCATTAATATTAAGCCTGGAATGTTTTATAGCATCTTCACCTGCTGCCAATGCATATTGTAAAAATACACCCATACGTTTAATATCTTTCTTATCAATTGTATTATATTTAGATGGATCAAAATCTCTTACTTCTCCGGCAATTTGTGAAGGAAAAATAGATGCATCGAATTTAGTGATTTTGCCAATACCTGATTTTCCATTACAGATATTATGCCAGAATTCCCGCACTGTATTTCCAAGAGGTGCAATAACACCTAATCCGGTAATTACTACTCTTCTTCTTATATTTCTTTTATCGTACATATTTTCCTCATTTAATGATTTAATCATATCCATATTTTTTTATAAACCAGCTCTTTACTAATTGCACTGTTAATAAATAAATAATGACTATAAATAAAAGTCCTATAAAATATGCACCAGAGGGAATGACGAATTTAAAAGGACTGGCTAAAGGTGTAAAGGGGATTAAAATCCCTAAAGAAATAATAAAAAGTGATGTAAATACTAAAAATTTGCTTGGTTTGCTTTCTACAAATGGTATTTTACCTGTTCGTATTATATAAATTACAAGAGTCTGCGTACATAAAGATTCCAAAAACCAGCCTGTATGGAATAAGGGTGCGGATGCTTTAAAAACAAATATTAAAACTCCAAATGTTAAAAAGTCAAAAATAGAACTTATAGGTCCGATAAAAAACATAAATCTCTTAATAGATTCAACATTCCAGGGTCTGGGTTGTCTTAAATATTCTTCATCAATTTCATCTGTTGGAATTGCAATCTGAGATAAATCGTAAAGAAAATTATTTAAAAGTATCTGGATAGGCAGCATAGGAAGAAAGGGTAAAAACAAACTCGCTCCGGTCATGCTGATCATGTTCCCAAAATTTGAACTTGACCCCATTTTTATATATTTGATAATGTTGCCAAAAGTTTTTCTGCCTTCTTTAACCCCATATTCTAAAACCATTAAACTTTTTCTTAAAAGAATTATATCCGCAGATTCTTTTGCAATATCTACAGCATTATTTACTGAAATACCAACATCGGAAGCTTTTAAAGCAGGAGCATCATTAATTCCATCACCAAGATAACCTACAATATGTTTATTCTCATGAAGCGCATGAATTATTTTTTCTTTTTGCAATGGGGATAATCTGGCAAAAACATTAGTGGTTTTAACTAATTCCTGAAGTTCTTTATCAGTAATATTTATAATCTGCTCACCTGTTACCAATCCTTTAACATCAATACCAACTTCACTGCATATTTTTTTTGTAACCAATTCATTATCACCTGTCAGAACTTTAACTTCTACACCAAGTGTATTTAATACATCTATTGCTCTCCTTGCGCTCGGTTTCGGCGGATCAAGAAATGCAACATATCCGGCTAAAATTAAATCACGTTCATCATCTTTGGAATATATATCTCTTTTATTTTCAATATCTTTATATGCAATTGCAAGAACTCTAAAACCATCTTCACTCAGGCTGTTATATTCTTCTCTTAAATCTGAAAGAATCAAATATTCCATATCAAGTATATCGCCATCCAGCTCATATTTTGTGCATCTTTTAAAAATTTCTTCAGGTGCGCCTTTAACTATAATTTTATGTTTATTATCCATATCGACAACTACTGACATTATTTTTCTTGAAAAATCGAATGGGATTTCATCAATTTTTTTATATGTTTCAACAACTATTTTTTCATGTTTTAAAATTGCTCTATCTAAAATATTTTTAAGCCCTGTCTGATAGAAACTGTTGATATAGGCAATTTTCAACACTTCTTCGCTTTCACGTCTTACAACGTCACAATGTTTTTCAAGAATAATTTTATCCATTGTAAGAGTTCCTGTTTTATCAGTACAGAGCACATCCATTGCTCCAAAATTCTGTATCGAATTCAGACGTTTGACTATGACCTGTTTTTTTGCCATAGCTATCGCACCTTTGGAAAGATTAATTGTAACAATCATTGGAAGCATTTCAGGTGTAAGCCCGACAGCGACAGCCAGAGAAAAGAGCATTGCTTCAATAAGATTCCCTTTGGATAAAAAATTTATCGAAAATATAATCCCAACCAGAATAAGCATTAAGCGTATCATAAGCCATGTAAATTTATGTATTCCTTTATCAAAACTGGTCTCAATTCTCATTGCGGCAAGTTTTCGTGAAAGCTCTCCAAATTGTGTATAAATTCCGGTTTTTGTAACAACACCTATTGCTGTTCCGCTTACAACACTTGATCCCATGAACGCAATATTTTTCAATTCAGATAAAGAGCTATTTTTAGGTGTGATTATATCCGCAGTTTTTTCTATAGGGAAAGATTCTCCGGTTAATGACGCTTGATTGACAAATAAATCCTTGCAGGAAATAATTCTTAAATCTGCAGGAATCATATCTCCAGCATATAAATCTACAATATCACCAGGTACAATATTTTTTATTTTAATTTCTATTGTTTTGCCATCTCTGAAAATAGTTGCTGTAGTACGTACTATTTCACTTAGTTTCTCAGCTTCTCTGCCAGCACGATATTCCTGAATAAATGACAAAAAAATACTCATAATTGCCATCGTAAATACAAGCAAAGCGCTAACTTTCTCCCCGAAAAAAAATGAAAAAGCGGCAATAATAAAAAGCACAACTACAAGCGGATTAATAAAACCTGAAGCAATCTGAATAAGAATAGTTCTTTTCTTTTTTTTAGCCGGTTCATTATATCCATAATCATCAAGCCGCATGGAAGCTTCTTCTTCAGTTAGTCCTTCCCTGGTAGTTCCCAGCTTTTCAAGGAGTGCATCGACTGAATAGCTTGTCGGATTAAAATCTAAAATTTGCGGTTTCCTTTTATTGTTCATAAATTATCTACTCAAATGGACTCTTATATTTTTTAAAGTGTATATAATATCACAATATATTTTTTTTTGAAATAATATTATTAAATTATTGATTTTTTTTAATGAAGCCCTTTGTTTCATTGGATAAATATTTTATTATGGAACTCGACACACTTTGTGATATTTTTAATACTTAATTGGATGAATTGGCACTTCCAGATAAATAATAAGTTTGGCCATTTTGAATTTGGAAATTGTAATTTATTTGGGATTTGGAAATTGTAATTTGAAATTTTAGCATAAAAAAGCCAGTCAACTTGAGTTTAATAGGAATATTAATTTTTGTGCTATACTCAGCAGGGTATTCCTGGCATTTCCAGATAAAACTGCAAAACTTGCATGCAATTACTGCATATATTAATATAACTTAAGTAATTACTAATTTTTTCGATGCCTTTTTTAAAAAAATATGATTAAACTGCAATTTTTACACTAAAAGCAAATAAATTTTTGTTTTTTAAAATAATGATCCCTCAAAAAATCTTTATTTAGCAATGAGTTACAACACTATATAAAATACATACGTTTGGCACGATTATTGCTTCTAGTTTTTACATCTAAAAAAATTCAACATAAGGAGGATCTGATTTATGGCTCAGTATAATACTAAAGCTCAAAAAATAATTGTGTTTATATTTGCAACCCCAATTTATATTATGTTAGCAGTACAATTGATTAAAGTATTCAAACATTTTAATCCTTCACCAATTTTGTACTAATTTTTATCTAGATGTGTAAATAAGTTGGTACAATGTAAAAATAGTTTATTCTCTCTAAGGGGCTGTGACGAAATAACTTACACATTCAGGCGCTCAGATTCTGGTCAGATTTGGCTGATCCGATTGAGCAAAATCTGAGGCGTAGCACATTGCTACGTTGAGGATTTTGCGATTGAGGATCGGACAAAGATGACCTGAAGATGAGATGCATCAATGTGTAAGTTATTTCGTCACAGCCCCTAAGAGAGAATAGGCACTTTGTGGCTTTACCACAAGGTATAAATACGTTCCCTGAAAGCGAGGCTTTTCCTCTCCTCGCTTTACCTCCAATAGAGCTCTTGCACTGGATAAAACCAGTT
>CAYWFU010000074.1:0-16556 GCA_964457585.1 uncultured bacterium
TTCTCTTCTTATATTATTTAATTTTATTTGTTTTTTTTATCTTGGGAAATTTCTGCGGGTTTACGAATTATTTCGATTTAGAACATTTTTTATTATATTGTTCCCGCCATTTAGCCGCATATTTGCTTATCCATTCAAAAGCTGCTTCATTCCTGCCTACTTCCCTGCATAATTTTTTGGAAAGATGTTCTTGATACTTAAGAATTTCTTTTCTCTGGGCTAACTGACAACTAATTTGTTTTTTTGCCAAAATATTTCCTCCAGCTTTAAATTCCTATACATAAATTTAGGCTCGATAAATCGAGCAACTACAATGCATTGTTTGTAGCTGCCCAATTTATTGGGCATTTTCAATTTTCTATACTTTACAACATTATAACAGTCCCTTATCTTTTAAAAAATTCCCAGCATCTCATCAATTTTTATAGTTATATCATGGAAATTTGTTGGTGTTATTGATTCAGTATGATGTAATTTTATCATTACTTTATATCCATCTTGCGATGGAGAATGATAAATTTCAACTGTATTTTCTAAAATATTTACCAGCCATACCTCCTGAATTCCACTTTTAGCATAAAGTGGGATCTTAATTGTTCGATCGTATTCAATAGAACTATCTGCTACTTCAATAATTAACAATACATCTTCTGGACGAGGATGATGTTCTGAATAAAAATCCGTACGTTTTTTTAAAATAGTTACATCCGGCTCTGGTTCAGATTGTTCATCTAAATCAATTGGATTCTGGACCCTAATAATGGCTCTTTTTTGTAACTTTTCAAACAACAAATTACTAATACTATCCACTCGTGAAGCATGTTTACTTCCTATAGGTGTCATATCAATTATCCTCCCATCAATAAGCTCAACATTATCATCCTCGTGTAAAATACCTGCTTCAGCCAGATGGTAATATTCTTTAACAGTAAAACGATGTATCGGTAATTCTATATTTGGGTTTGAATTTATTTGTGTCATATGATTATTTCCTCCTCCTATGATGACAGTCAAGCTTTTCTACTCATATAGACTGTTTTTTTGTTTTAAGTTACCCAAGTTATCCTTTAAATTTTATTTCAATATTAGGGTCAATCTTAACCGCGGTTTTGAATTCTTTCATTGCATCAGCATACATACCTTTTTTAATATAAGCAAGCCCAAGATTATTATAAGCTTCAGCAAAATTCTTATCTATATTAATACATTTCTGAAATTCAAGAATTGCTTCGTCATACATACATTTTTGTGTGTAAATAACACCAAGTAAATTATGATATAATTTGTCATCAGAATTATGGAGTAACCCTCTGCGGGCGATTTCCATAGCTTTATCAAAATCCTGAAGATTCAAATAGCAATTTGCAATATTAAAATCGATTTCATATTTATTCACGTCAAATTTCATTATTTCAGTATAATCTTTCAAAGCATCAGAATAATTTCCCATTTGATAAAGTTTGTTTGCTTTATCCATATAAATATTTTTTAAACGCTCTTTAACATCTAAATAATCAGGTTGATGCTTTAACAAATTCTCAAAATATTGAATTGCCTCTTTATGGAATTTCCTTTTTTCAAAAGCAACAGCTAAATTATACTGAATTTCAATATTATCAGGATTTTTTTCCAGTATTTTTTTTGCTTCACGAATAGCTTCAGCATATTTTTCCTCTTCTAAATAAATTTCCATTCTGTGCAAATCTAATTCTTCAAGTTTTTCAGATATGTCTTTATAGTGATCACCTTCACTCTTTTTTAAAATTTTATCAAAAAACTTTTTCGCTTTATCCAGCGATCCTCTGTTCTCATAAATTGTACCTAATCTATAAAATATTTCTTCATTTTCAATTCCATTTGCTATAGCTTTTTCATAGTATTTACCTGCATTATCATTATCTGATTTATCGAAAAATATAGCTCCTGCTTTAGCATATAATTGCCCGATTTTTTTAGGAATATCCTGATAATTTTTATCTATTTCAATTACCCGATCATATGCTTCAGCAGCTTTATCAAAATTACCATTGTTTTCATATATTATTCCTAAATTATAATTAGCTTGAATGGATTTAGGATTTAGATTAATTATTTTTTCAAATAAATTTCTTGCTGTATCAGTTTTATTATTTTTTATAAAATCCAATGCAAAATAAAGATAAATTTCTTCAAGTCTATTTTTAACTTCGGAATAATTGTTATCAAGCTTTAGTACTTCCTCATATTCAAGCAGAGCTTTGTTTTTTTCATTTCTGATTAAATATATTTCCCCCATAATAAAATGCAATTTAGCACTGTTGGGATCTGTTAAAATAAGCTGGCTGCATTCAGCAAAAGCTTCATCATATTTTTTCTCTTCAAAAAGGTTAAAAACATGCTGAGCTGTCATTCGTTCCATAATTTCACTTATATCACGATAATCCTTATCAATTTCATAAACAGTTTTATACATATTATAACTTTCTGTTTTACTGCCTGATTTTTCGTAAATTATTGCAATCTGATAAGTTGCTTCTATATTTTTAGGTGAGACAGCTAATGTATTTTTATATTCCTGACTTGCTTCTGTCAATTTTTCTTTATCAAATAAATCATTAGCTTTGCTTAAATAAACTCTTTCCAGATGAGATAAAAGACCTTTATAATCCGGATTTATGTCTTTTAATTTTTTATATTGTTCAATTGCTTTATCAAATTCAAGCATGTTTTCATATACATTTCCCAGTTTGAAAATGAATTCTGGTTCTTTTGGATATAATTCTGTCAATTTATGAAATTGTTCTTCTGCTTTATCAAAAATATGTTCTTTAAGATAGTTTTCCCCTAATTCAATTAATACATCTTTTATTGATTTTTCCATATCAGGAAAATTAGCACCCTGCTGTTTAGCTTTTTCAAAATATTCAAAAGCTTTGGCAGGCACATGTCTTTTATTATAGCATTTTGCAATTGTATAATATATTTCAGGTTTATTCGGATTTATTGCGATAATTTTTTCATAATAAGTGATAGCTTCCATAAAACAATTTTGTTTAATAAATTCATCAGCTATCAGGTAATATAAATCCAAAATTTTTTCCTGTAACCCTGTGAGGTGGGCATCGTTTGCTCTTGCTTTTTCATAATTTTCAACTGCTTCAAACAGCATATTTCTTTTTTCATAAATTGTCGCAATTTTAAAATATATTGGAGCGGTTTTATTAGGATCTACTTCAAGGATTTTTTTGAATAGTAAAATAGATTCATCTAATTTCTTCTGAGTGAATAAAACATTTGCTTTCCATAAATAAATTGTTCTTATTTTTTCTAATACATCTTTATAATCTTTAGATTTCTGGAAAATTTTTTCATAATATTCCAATGCCTCATCATATCTTTTTCGTTTATCATATAAAAGCGCTACTTTATAAACACATTCAATATTATCAGGATCAATCTGAATTATCTTTTTATATTGTTCAAATGCATCCTGATAACGTATTTTAGCAAAAAATGCTTCTGCTTTATTTGTGTATAGCTGCACCAGTTTTAATTTAACATTTTTAAAATTTACATCTTTTTTAGCGATCTTTTCAAAAATATCAATTGATTCATCAATTAAATCTTTTTCATTATAAATAATACCAAGACCATAAAGAGCTTCCATATCTTCTGGATTTCTAGTCAGGATCTCCTTGCAGCGTATAATAGCTTCATCCAATTTTCTTTCTTTTATTAAAGAAAAAATAATAGTAAAGGAAAGTTCTTCAAGTTTTTCTTTTATTCCGGGGAAATCAGGATCTTTTTCTTTTATAAAATTAAATTCATTAATAGCTTCGCCTGTCATATTCTGCATTAATAATGTTTCACCCAATCGATAATGTATATCAAGTTCGTCAGGATAATTTTCCAATATTCTTTTAAAATAAGCTGTTGCTTTTACAAATTGATTGCTTAGAACTGCATTATCCCCGGCTCTTAAGAGCAAGTCTTTTATTTTTTCTTTAAACTGATTATTTTCATTCTTTTCATTACCTAAATCTAAACGTTCATAAACTGCAATAGCTTCTTCCAGCATACTTCCTTCTTCATAAGCATATGCTATCTTAAAATAAATTTCGGAATTTTTACTTATTTCAAGAGCAGATTTATATTGAGTTATAGCTTCATTATATTTTTTTTCTACGGTTAATTTATCTCCATTTTTTATATATATATTGCTGATTTTTTTATCAACATCCTGAAAATGCGGTTCAATTTCTAAAACTTTTTTATATTGCTCCATAGCTTTAGAATAATCTCTACCAGAATCATAAATCATCCCAAGATAATAATAACTTATAGGATTTTGAGGGTCCTTCTCTATTGCATAATTCAAATCTTCAAGTGCTTTGGAATATTCACCTTTAAAAAAATAAACTATACCCAAATTTATATAAATCTCAATATAGCTAGGATCAGCTTTTAATACTATCTCATATTCTTCAATTGCTTTTTCATATTCACCCTTATATTTATATGCTAATCCAAGATTAACATGAGCTGGAATATGATCAGGCTTAAGTTCAATTACTTTTTTATACATTTCCAGCGCTTCGTCATATTTCTTCATATGACGATAAACAATCGCCATATTATAATATGCTTCAGTATAATCAGACCTAATTTCTATTGCCTGTTTATAAACTTCAATCGCTTTTTTATAAAGTCCTTTTCTTCTATAAACAACCCCTAATTTGTTATATGCTAATACATAACCAGGGTCAAATTCTATTGACTTTTTATAACATTCAATAGCTTTATCAAATAAACCTTTTCTATAATAAATAAATCCTAAATTGTTATAAACAACAGGATATTCAGGATCAAACTGAAGGGCTTTTTCATATTCAGAAATAGCTCTATCATATTTACCCTTTTTACGGTAAATAACACCTAGAGCATTATGAACCTCAGCTTTTTTATGTTCTTCCAAATTTACCGGCATCGTAAAACCTCTTTAATTACTGCAATAAACTAAATAAAATAATGTTTATTCCCATTTGAAAAGCTTCTTCTCTTTTCGCTGGAGGATCTTTATGTACTTCAGGGCTTGCCCATCCATCACTTATATTTGTATTATAAGTGTAAAATAAAACTAATCTGCCTTTAATAAAAATCCCATAACCATGCGGAGCACCGTCATAATGTTCATGTATCTTTGGCAGTCCTTCAGAAAATTTATAATAAATATTATAAATTGGATAGGAATAAGGTATTTCAACCAGTTTAACATCAGGAAATATTTTCACAATTTCCTTGCGGATATAATTATCCATTCCATAATCATCATCAATATATATAAATCCGCCATTGTCCACAAAAACTCTTAATCTTTCTATTTCTGAAGGTGAAAAATAAATATTACCATGACCTGTAATAAAAATAAATGGAAAAGAAAAAAAATCAGAATTTTCTATTTCAATTATTTTTTCTGAATTATTAATATTTATTCCTGTTCTTCGAGTAAATTCTTTTGTTAAATTAGGTATTATTGAAGGATCATTATACCAGTCTCCACCGCCTTGATATTTTAGGCGCGCTATCTGAAACCGATTTTTTTTAAAAATTTCTTCTGCTTGAACTATTTTAGGATGGAAAATATTCAATATAGAAAATAATATAATTATACTATTAAATTTCATTCTTCGAAACCATGCTCTTCTGATTTACGAGCAGACTTTTGAATATCTTTTTGTTCTTTTTTCTCTCCAATTTGTTTGGTTACTGTAATAAAAGCATTGCTATCATCTTTTCTCATTACCAATAAATATATTTCTTTGAAACACTTTTCACAGGGGTCTTTAGATTTTTCATTTTCCAGATTAACATGACTAATAATTTCATTAAATCCTTCAAGATCTTTAAAGAAATTGCGGTTAACTCCTAAAATAATATCATTTTTATTTATCCCATACTTTTCTGCTTTTGAATCTTTTAAAACATCTGTTACTATTATACCAAAAAGGTTAGCTTTTGATACTGGTTTAACTTTTAATCCTAAAAATTTAAGAATTTCTTCCGAGCGTTTCCATGCATCTTCTAATATAACTGAAATTTCCATGGTTTCAAATCCACGCATTATTGTTAGCTTTAAATTATCACCTATTTTTTTAGATGCTATAATACGATTAAAATCCTCAATATTTGTGATTTCAATATCACCAATTTTTTTAACAATATCGCCTTTTTTTAATGAAGGGATATTCAATATATCATTTATTTCAACACCATCACTAATTTCTATTTTTGCTGGTGATTTTGTATGATTATTGACTTTTATTCCTATCCATGGTTTTATAATTGCTGGAGAATCAATCATTTTAGAATCATTTTCTTCGCTCCAGACAATATTAGTAACAAATAAAATTAAAATTGATGCAAAAAATAAATTTTTATTAAATTTCATTTAATTCTCCTATGAAAGAAAGCAATAAGTACCTAGCAATGAGCAGCGAGTTAAAAAAAATATTTTAAACTCATTGCTCATCACTCATTGCTCATTGCTTGTTATTATGTCATCTCCTATTAAAATTTTAATAATTATATATCTAAAATTACTGGATTGTCAATATCTCTGAATCATATCTCTGAATTAGTAACTTTAGAAAAAAACTTGACATCTCTCTTTATTTATAATATTATCATTAGTGATAATGATATTCAATTTCATTATGGTGAAATATGGGCAAAGAAAAAGAACATAAAATATTTGAAGATTATCTTAAAATTAAAGATCTCAGACATAGCTTACAGCGCAAAGAGATACTTGATATTTTTTTAGATATTGACAAACATTTAACAGCCGAAGAACTTTATCGTATTGTTAAAAGTAAAAATTCTTCATTGGGGACTGCAACTGTTTATCGAACATTAAAACTGCTTTGTGAGTGCGGGCTTTGCCGGGAATTAAGGTTTGAAGATGGGACTACCAGATATGAACATTTGTACGGACATGAACATCACGATCATATTATTTGCACAAAATGCGGAAAATTCATAGAAGTAATTGATCCTGAAATTGAACGCTTGCAGGAAAGATTATTTAAATTACACGGATTTCATCCAGAGAGACATAGAATGGAACTTTATGGAGTTTGCAGGAATTGTAAAAATAGTATTTAATATTAATTATTATTGATAATGAAAATCAATATCAAAAAATTTCAGGAGTAGCGGCATGATATTTAGCAATTTTATTAATTCATTTAATCATTACTTAATAGATATTTTACCTGCATTAATAATCGGTTTTCTTTTGAGCGGCATTATTCATGAATTTATTTCTGATGAATGGATAAATAAGCACTTAGGAGGAAAAGGAATTAAAGGTATCTTATGGACAACGCTTATTGGAACACTTGTTCCTGTTTGCTGCTGGGGATGTCTGCCTATAGCAGTTAGTTTTCGTAAAAAGGGAGCTTCTCTTGGACCAATACTTGCTATGCTTGTTGCAACTCCAGCAACTTCAATAAATGCTTTAATTGTAACAGAAAAATTTTTTGGTCCTTTATTTACTTTATATCTATTTTTTTCAGTAATTATTATGGGAATTATTATTGGAATAATAGGCAACAGCTTAAATTTTGCATCAGGTGAAAATGAAACCAAAAATTGTGACTGCAATAATAACTCCTGTAGTCATGAAGAAGCAATTTCAGAAAAAAAATCTTTTAAAATGAGAATTGTTTCCATTCTAAAATATTCTTATATCGAAATGCCTGAGGAAATAGGGAAGGAGACATTGCTTGGACTGGTGCTTGCGGCAGTTGTGAATTCAGTAACACCAATTAGTTTTTTTGTGAAAAATTATTTGGCAGGGAATATAGGATATTTATTTGCTGTAGTATTTGGTATCATCACTTACATGTGTGCTACTATGGGAGTACCATTTGTTGATGCTCTGGTTAAACAAGGTTTGGGTATTGGCCCTGGTTTTGTTTTGCTTCTAATTGGTCCGATAACAAGTTATGGAACATTATTGGTTCTAAAAAAAGAATTCGGAATAAAAGTAGTGGCAATATATTTAGCTTTGATCTCAAGCCTGGCTTTAATTTTAGGTTGTATTTATAGTTTGATAGTATAATGTGATAGGATGTTGATAATGAAAATCAATATCATGATTTGAAAAAGGGAGAAAAAATGCTAACAGCAGGACTTTTAAATGAAGGTGAAAAAGGAGAAATTATAAAGATTATCTTTGAAAAGGATAAATCATTAAGAATAGAAAATATGGGAATTAGAGTTGGGAAAACAATAGAAGTATTGAGTAATAAAGGATCAGCTCCAATACTTATAAAAGTGGATGAAGCTAGAATTGCCATAAGCCGTGGTATGGCAATGAAAATAATGGTAAGAAAGGAGAATCAATGAATCTATCAAAACTTAAGCCCGGAGAAAAAGGAAAAATTATGGAACAAGGAACAATAGGCCCAATGAAAAGAAGACTTATGGACATGGGTGTGCTTGTAGGTGAAGAAGTAAAAGTTTTAAAAGTTGCTCCTCTCGGCGATCCAATTGAAATAGTTATAAAAAATTATAATCTTTCGTTAAGGAAGAAAGAAGCCGAAGGAATTCTGGTGGAGGTAAAAAAATAAAATATGGAAATAATTAATGAAGAAAAATCTATGCCTATAATTGCAGCAGTAGCCGGCAATCCGAATTCAGGAAAATCGACACTTATAAATGCCATTGCCGGGACAAGGCTGCAAGTAGGTAACTGGACTGGTGTCACTGTTGAAAAAAAAGAAGCAAATTTTGAATATATGGGGAAGAAGATTAAGTTTGTTGATTTACCTGGTACATATAGTCTTAATCCTTATACTCAAGAAGAAATTATCACAAGAGATTACCTTGTGCATGAACAGCCTGATGTTATAATAGATGTGGTTGATTCAACAAATCTGGAAAGAAATCTCTATTTAACAATTCAATTGATGGAATTAAATATTCCAATTGTAATGGCTTTAAATATCTTTGATGAACTCGAACAAAAAGGATACGAAATTGATATTAAGACTATGGAAGATATGTCAGGGATTAAAATAGTACCCACAATAGCAACAAAGAATGTCGGATTGGATAATCTGCTTAAAGCAATAATAGAAATTGAAAAAAAATCTTCCAAACAAAAGCCGCGGCAATTAGCATATGATGAAGATATTGAAGATGCAGCTAAATGCGTTGAACAGCAAATTAAAGAACATTATCCTGCACTTTTGGAAAGATATCCATTAAGATGGCTGGTTTTTAAAATTATTGAAGGTGATGCTGAGGTATTTAAAAAAATAAATCTAAATAATCAGGATTTTGCTAAAAACAAGGCAGTAATCCACCTTAAAAAATCTCATGGTGATGATATTGAATCTATCATGGCAGATGCAAGATACGCACAGGCAGCGGGACTTACTCATGAAATTTTAAAAGAACCCCGCATAAAAAAAATTGAGATAACTGAAAGAATTGATAAAATCGTACTTAATCGCTTTCTGGGGATACCAATTTTTCTTGCGGCAATGTGGCTTGTTTTTAAATTTACTTTTGATATTTCTGCTCCGCTACAGGATTGGATAGATGGTGTTACTTCCGGTCCATTAACAAGATGGGTAGAAGCATTATTGACGTCTATTCGCGCTTCTGACTGGCTAATCTCTCTGGTTACAAATGGAGTTATTGCAGGTGTCGGATTTGTAGTGGTTTTTGTCCCGATAATATTTGCGATACTATTTTTTATTACTTTTCTTGAAGGCAGCGGTTATATGGCAAGAGCAGCTTTTGTAATGGACAGAGCTATGCACAGCATTGGATTGCATGGAAAATCGTTTATTTCGCTGCTGATTGGATTTGGATGCAATGTTCCGGCTATTTATGCTACAAGAACATTGGAAAATGAACGTGATAAAGTGCTTACATCATTGCTTATTCCTCTTATATCATGCGGGGCAAGACTGCCGGTATATGTAGTATTTATCGGAGCTTTCTTCCCTGAAAATTCAGGAACAATACTCTGGTCGTTATATGTGATGGGAATGGCATTAGCGGTTATTATGGGAATTATTTTTAAAAAATTTTTATTTAAAGGTGAAGCTCCTATGTTTATTATGGAACTTCCGCCGTACAGAATGCCTTCAATGAAAAATATGGCAATACATACATGGGAAAAAGGAAAGCATTTTCTGGTAAAAGCCGGTACTTATATTCTTGCAGTATCAATTTTAGTTTGGTTTTTGCTTAATTTGCCGTGGGGTGTTAAAGATAAAAAGGATTCTTATCTCGGGATCACCGGGCAAGTAATTGCTCCGGTACTCAAGCCTCTTGGATTTGGAAATTGGGAAGCTGCTTCTTCTCTAGTTACAGGGCTTATTGCCAAGGAAATAGTTGTCGGAACTATGGGAGAAATTTATGCCGCTGCTTCGGAAGAAATAAAAAAAGAAAATAAGCCGGTATTTACTGAAGATTTGAAAGAAATAGGTTCATCTTTTGCAGTTGCCGCAGAAAATTCTATGAAGAATATATTTTCTACTTTTGGAATTGCAAGTATTTCTGCCGAAGAGGATGAATCCCAAGCGGGTCTGAAACCTATAATTCAGAAAAGGTTTACTCCTCTGTCTGGTTATGCTTTTATGACATTTGTACTTTTATATATGCCTTGCATGGTAGTTGCGATAGCAATGAAGCAGGAATTCGGTACATGGAAATGGTTCTGGTTGTCATTCGTTTATCAAATGATTTTAGCTTGGGGAGTTGCATTTATAATTTATCAAGGCGGACAGTTAATTGGATTAAAATGAAAAAACAAAGGAGATAATATTAAAGATTGAGGTTGAGGTTAAGGTTGAGGAAAGATTTAAATCATTATATTGATTTTTGGTTTTATCTTTTCCTTAACCTAGCCCTTAGCCTTAACCTGATTTATCATAGGAGATTAAAATGCGATTTGTAGATATAATATTAATGATATTAATCCTCATAGGTACAATTTATCTTTTATATCGTTCCTTATGGAAAAAAAAGGGACATTGTGCGGGGTGCGATTCAGATACGTGCGATATAAAAAAGCCACCGGTAAACAATGTCAAGTCACGGATTAAAAAATAATTTTTTAAATATTACATGATAATGAGAATCAATATCACCATTAGGAGGAAATATGTTACATAAGAATAAAGTAGTTTTTTGTATTGTATTTACTATTATATTTTGTACAAGTTTTATCAATGCTTCGGAAATTCATCATAGTTCAACCGATGTTTGCGAAGAACATCATGAAGAAAAAAATAATGAAGAGAATAAAGATAAAAAAGCGTTTGAAATAGGCGGAGAAGTGAGATTGCGCGGTGATTTCGTAAAAAATCAAAGTTTAAGTGATTTCTCGATAAATCCTGATGCTAAGGATAATCAAATACTTAATAGAACAAGAATGGGATTATCTTTGAATTTTTCAGATCAAATAAAAGGATTTGTTCAAGGTCAATTTTATAGCCGCGAAAGTGAAAAAAACGAAGATTACTCCAAAGCGAGCCTTTACCAGGCAAATATTGAAATTTCAAATATTGACAATACTCATATAAGTCTTAAAATTGGACGCCAGGACTTTTGTTACGGATCAGCATTTTTTTTAGGCAATAATGATTTTTATGATGGACTTTCATGGGATGGATTAAAAGTTAATATTTCTCCGAATGACAAATTCCAGATAGATCTAATTGGTGCACGTTTTGTAGATTTGACAAAAAATGTCAGTGATGATGAACCTGCTTTATATGGCGCATATTCAAGCTATACACTAAAAAACAATACATATCTTGATCTATATTTTTTCTCTCATGAAGGAGGTTTCAGATTTTTTCATACTGATTTGCCCGATAGTCCGCAATGGTATACTTTAGGAACACGGATAGCAGGTGAACTTGAAAATCATATTGACTTTGAATTTGAACCTATATATCAATTTGGAAAAATAGATAATCCTGATACTTCCGAACGTGATTCAATCAGTACTTTTGGCGGGCATTTTGAAGCGGGTTATACGATGGACACTGAACGAAAACCCCGTTTATTTGCCGGTTATGCTTTTGGACAGGGTGATAACAATACTTCCGATAATAAATATCAGGAATTTCACAGTAATATTTATAATGATAATTATATTGTCGGCGATGTCAGCCTGATTCCTGATGTAAGCGGTGCAACTTCTGGAGACATAAGGGCAAGCGGTTTGCATGTATTTGTAAGCGGGATATCAATGGATTTACAGCCCAAATTAAATCTAAATCTGGATTATCATCATTTTACGGCGGATAAAACACCTACAGGTATAAGTAAAGCCATTGGCAGTGAAGTCAACCTGATTTTAACTTATGAGCTTCTGGAAAACATAAATTTGATTGCCAGCGCAAACCGGTTTTTTGCAGGACAATTTTTTAAAGATGCAGCAGATTCTAAAAAAGATATAGATTATTTTTATATACAGACGCAGGTTGAGTTTTAATATAAAGGAAATTGGAGGTTTTATGAGTATTGCATTAATTGGCGGTATGGATAGACTTGAAAGAAATAATAGAAAAGGAAGCACCTGAGTTGTCCTAAAAAGTCATTGCGAGGAGAGAGGCGACGAAGCAATCCCTACTTTTGAGATTGCATCAGGATAAAGTCCTTCGCAATGACATTTATTTCCACTAATGACTGAAAGCATTACGTTTGATTGCTAATTAATTTTTCCCTACAAAAGGAATGAAATTAAAAAAACAGAATATTTTTTATTTATTGTTATTAGTAGTTGCTTTCTATACAAATCATATTATTGGGAATGAAATTCGCCATAATCCAACTGAAGTGTGTAATGAACATGGACATAAACATGAAGAGGTTTCGCATGATTCAACAAAAATATGCGATGAAGATTGTGAAAAAAAGTCGAAATTAGCGGTGAAATACGTTTGCGTGCTGAATCTGCAAAAAATCAAAATTTTAATGATTTTGGTTTAACTACAGATATTAATGACAAACAGATACTTAATAGAACAAGGATCAATTTATCAATTAATCCAATTCATCAGATAAAAGGGTTTATACAAGGTCAATTTTATCTTCGTGAAGGTGATAACGATTATTCAAAAGCACGTCTTTATCAAGCATATATAGATATGAAAATTTATTCATAGATTTAATTGGCGCAAAATTTGTGGATTTGACTAAAAATATAAGCAATAATGATCCTGCTTTATATGGTGTTTATTCCAATTATAAATTAAAAGACAATACTGATTTTGATTTATACTTTTTTTCTCATAAAGGCGGATTTTCATTCTTTCACGCAGATCTGCCGGATAGTCCAGAATGGTATACATTAGGAACAAGAATCGCAAAGCATACTGAAAATAATTTTGATTTTGAAATTGAACCTCTTCTTCAATTCGGTAAAATTGAGAATCCTAATCGTGGGGAAAGAGATAATATCAATGCTCTTGGTGGGCATTTTGAAGCTGGGTATACAATTAATTCGAAAAGTAAACCGCGCCTGTTTGCTGGTTATGCTTTAGGAAGCGGAGATAATAATTTGCAAGATAATAAATATCAGGAATTTCATGGAAATATTTACAATGATAATTATATTGTAGGTGACGTCAGCTTAATTCCCGATTTAAGCGGTGTAACTGCCGGAGATATACGAGCAAGCGGTATGCATATATTTGTGTGTGGCATATCAATAAATTTGCAGCCTGAATTAAATTTAAATCTGGATTATCATAATTTCACTGCGGATAAGACACCTTTGGACATAAATAAATCTATTGGTCGTGAAGTTAATCTGATTTTGACTTATGAACTTTTAGAAAATGTTAATATAATAACAAGCGCAAATCGATTTTTTACAGGACAATTTTTTCAAGATGCTGCTGATTCTAAAAAAGATATTGATTATTTTTATATTCAGACGCAGGTTAAATTTTAATTTGTCAGAAGAAAGATATTAATTTTTAATAAAAATTAATATGACTTCAAAAATTCAATAGTTTGTGGTAAAATATGACTATAAAAAAATGAAAAACCTCAGCAGCAAAATGTGAGGTATCTTCTTTCTCTGAGAGGAGGATGAAAATGGCTATGATAGATATGGACATGGTAGCAAAAGAACTGCATATGACTCCCAAAAAACTTTTAAAAGAAAGCCTTAAAACTTATCTTGAAAATAAACTTTTAAAATTGGAAACAGATATTTTTTTACTTGCAAAAAAATATGGCATTAAAGATATTTTTGAACTTGATTCTAAAATCAAGAAAGGATTTTTAAGTGAAAAAGATTCTTATGAGGATTATTTCATATTAGATAACCTCGAAGCAGAACGTGATAAAACCAGGAAAATTCTGGAGAAACTTTAATGCTTCTAATTGAAGATGTAAAAAGAATAGCTGAAATTGAATTTTCGGATATTGTAAAAAACACATATTATTCTTCCTATAAATTAAGAATTTTATTTATTAACAATAGTTTTTTGGATGTGTATTTATCTCATAAACTGGAAAATAAATTTGGTTTTCATTGGGAGTGTATGGATACCAAAAAAACTATTTACAGATACGATAACTTTCCTGACAAAAATTGGCAATCAGTATCAACCTTCCCATTTCACTTTCACAATGGCTCTCAAGATATAGTTGAAGCTTCTCCCTTTCCAACAAAACTAGATACAGGATTTAGAGCATTTATGGAATTTATAAGAAATAAACTGAATCAAAAAATTATCAGTAAAATATACTAAAAAACAGCATATGATAAAAATATTATTGCACGAGAGGTGTCATAGTCCATGATTAGATTAAATATAAATAATACTAATTCATATAAAAAAATTAATTTCGAATATTCATGCCACAGGTCTGCCCTGTAATTTATTTTGCATGATAATTTTATTAAAAAGCTATATTAAAAAAGCACACAAAATCCTTCTAAATAACCTATATTATAAAAAACAAACAAATTTTACTTGCAAACAGTCGATAAAAAGAATAATATATTCAATATCAACAGAAAAAACTCATAATTAAAAATACATAATAAAAATAAACATAGAAAATATACGGTTTTGTTCAACCGGCATCTTTCCAGAAAAAAATATTTCAGAAAGGATGCCCAAATGTTCTAAAAATAAAATTTTGGTGGACAAATTTAATAAATAACTTAGTAAAGAGAAACATGAATGAATATTTCTGAGAAAGATATAGATTTTCAGTCACTCTTAGATAAACAATTTGAGGAGCTATGCTTTGACTTATTGTGGAGACTAGGATACAAGGGGCTTATTTGGCGTCAGGGCGGTGCTGATAGCGGACGCGATATCGAAGGACGATTAAATATTGACAATTCTTTGGTAGATACTTATGATGAAAAATGGTTTTTTGAATGTAAATGTCATAAAAACGGAATTCCCACTGATGTAATCAACTCAAAAATTGCATGGGCGGATGCTGAAAAACCAAGACATTTTGTTATTTTTGTAAGTTCATATCTTACAAACAATACACGTGCATGGATAGAAAAAATCTCGCAGAATAAGCCGTACATTATTCATGTTATTGAAGGTAAAAGACTTAAGCAAATTTTGCTAAGGTTTCCTGACCTTGTTAATAACTATTTCTTGGATGAATATACTAAGCTGTTACTTGAAGCACGCAAAAGTTGGTTAATTCACGATCTCCTTCCCGACCTAAACACAATTTCACTTCTTATAAATAAAATTGAATTAGATAAATTATCAGTAAAAGAACTATCATTCCTGTGGTGTGTTGGAAAAATTAGAACTCATGAAATATTACACCTCGATTGGCCAGATAGTTGCGAACAATTTTATATGGATATTCTTTTTAAGGATGTTGCTAAATTTGTAAATACTTCAGTTCCTTTAATATTTCAGAAGGATGACCTTTTCATTGAATACTGGTCTTGTGGACTAGTTAATGGGGAATTAACCTATCCGAATACTTTAGTTGCTAGACTAATATTAAACAAATCAACAAACCCAAAAAAAGCTTTGTATATCTTAGTGAGTGACAATGATAACGACGAGGGGCTTGAAGTACTAATTGAGGCAACTGGAGATTTCCCTGCCAAAGTTCGCCATATTGAAAAAAATGCTAAAGATGAAATTCATAGAATAAATAAAATATTTATAGCAACAGAGACAAAAAGAAATCGTGAACTGAAAGCGAAACTCCGTACCACACTTTCATAGTATGTTAATTTGTAATACAGAGATTTAAAGGAGGAGTGTGTGGATAATATAAACAATCTTTCACAATGGGCAGAACATATAAAAGATCCTCTTGTACTCGTTGGTTTTGTGGTCTTGCTTATTGTTGGACTTGTCGCTGTCTTGTCTAAAAATAAAAAAATTTCCTCACATTTTCAGGAACGAGCACTTTTATATATTTTTATCATTGTATTGATAGTTGTTCCATCCGGTCTATGGTTATCCTATCAGCATACAGACTGGGTCAAATCAATTTTGGAATTTTTTTAAAAAACGATATTAAAAAGT
>CAYWFU010000075.1:0-16100 GCA_964457585.1 uncultured bacterium
TAATTAATATTTAATTATATTTCGGTAACATTTACTTATGACGCAACGGGTTTATGGCATTTGCGAAATGCCAAGAATTAAACAAAATGTCATGCTGAACTTGTTTCAGCATCTAATAAAATCAAGGTATTTTGAGACCCTGAAACAAGTTCAGGGTGACAAAACAGCCATTTCGCAAATGCCATTATTCTATTTTAAATGTCCCATGTTTTTTGAAATGCTCAACCAGCCCCCCATCCTGAAGCAACGTTTGCATTGCAGCAGGTAAGGGATTGATTTTTACTTCGATTTCTTTTGTTAAATTTTTTAATATTCCATTATCCAGATCAACTTCTAATTTATCTCCATCTTTTATAATTGAAGTATCACATTCTATTAAAGGTAGTCCTATATTAAAAGCATTTCGATAAAATATTCGCGCAAAAGATTGAGCAATCACAGCGCTTATTTTTGCATATTTAATAGCCATAGGTGCTTGTTCGCGGGATGATCCGCATCCGAAATTTTTTCCAGCAACAATAAAATCTCCATCTGTCCGGCGATTATAAAAATTAGGATCAATATCTTCCATAACATGTTTAGCTAATTCATTTGGATCCTGAATTTTGAATTTATATCTTCCTGAAATAATATAATCTGTATTTATATCATTATCCTGTTTAAATCTTAACGCTTTTCCAGCTAGCTTCATATTTTTTTCCTTTTAAATTATTTTCCGACGTGGATCAGTGATTTTCCCTGTCAGCATTGATACTGCTACAGTTGCAGGTGATGCGAGATAAATTTCCGCTTTAGGATTACCCATTCGTCCCAGAAAATTTCTATTCGCGGTTGAAATTACTTTTTCTCCATCTGAAGGGACTCCATTATGAGTTCCAACACATGGACCGCATCCAGGTGTTACAACTGCTGCACCGGCTTCAACAAGAGTTTTAATTACTCCGGTACGCATAGCATCCAGAAAAACTTGTTTTGATGCAGGAGCAACAATCAGTCGTGTCCCGGATTTGATTTTTTTACCTTTAAGAATTTTTGCCGCTATTGTTAAATCTTCCAATCTGCCATTTGTACATGTTCCAATTAATCCCTGCTGTATTTCTATTCCTTCAACTTCCTCAACAGGACAGACATTATCTACTGCATGAGGTTTTGCAATCTGAGGTCCAATTTCCTTTGCAGAATATTCATAAATAGCTTCATATTTTGCATCAATATCAGCCGATACAGTTTTGAAGTCTCTTTTAGAATGCATTTTAACCCAATCAATTACTTTTTGATCTGCTTCCATAATTCCACATTTTGCACCCATTTCAATAGCCATATTAGCTATAGTAAATCGTGCGTCAACGCTTAATGCATCAATTGCAGTACCGGTATATTCGCAGGCTTTATAAGTTGCTCCGTCAGCAGTTGCTTTGCCGATTAAAAAAAGTATTATATCTTTTGAAAAAGATCCTTTTTTTAATTTACCATTAATTACGAATTTTATGCTTTCGGGTACCCTGAACCAGTTTTTTCCTGAAATTATTCCACTTGCAACATCAGTAGACCCCATTCCAGTTGAAAATACATTTATTGCACCATAACTGCATGTATGTGAATCTGCACCAATTACTAAATCCCCTGGTACAACATGTCCCTGTTCAGGCAGAAGCTGATGACATACTCCACAACCTATATCATAAAAAATTATTCCAGTCCTATCAGCAAAATCTCTTATTTTTTTATGAATTGCCGAGACTCCTTCATTAGGGCTTGGTGCGCTATGATCAATTACCATAGATACTTTATCTTTATCAAATACTTTTGCAGCATTCATTTGATTAAACGAATCAATAATTATTCCGCTTGTTCCATCCTGCCCCATACAAAAATCCAGATCCGCAATTACAATTTCACCCTGTATTACATCTTTTTTGCTGTGATTACCTAATATTTTTTCTGCAATTGTCTTTCCCATACATACTCCTTTTATACGTAAATTTGTAATATATCATAAACAAAAATTATTGACAATATTAATTTTAAATGTAATAATTATGTAACAAAAATAATGGAGAATCATATGTTTTTTCCTGAATACAGATTACGCAGATTACGTGAAAATGAAAAGTTAAGGGCATTGGTAAGAGAGACATCAATTTCTATATCCAAATTAATTTACCCTTTATTTGTTGTCCCCGGCAAAAATATAAAAAAAGAAATATCCGCCATGCAGGGAAATTTTCATTTTTCTATTGATAAAATTATAGAGGAAACCGGCAAGATACATGAGCTGGGCATACCAGCAATTCTTCTTTTTGGTATTCCGGAACATAAAGACAGCAAAGGATCTGGAGCATATGCCCAAAAAGGGATAGTTCAGCAGGCAGTAAAAGCAATAAAAAAATCCTATCCGGATATGATTGTAATTACTGATGTGTGCTTATGCGAATATACAAGCCATGGGCATTGCGGAATTATAGAAAATAAAAAAGTGTTAAATGATCCTTCTCTGGAATTGATTGCAAAAACAGCACTTTCTCATGCAGAAGCTGGTGCTGATATGGTTGCTCCTTCTGATATGATGGATGGAAGGATTAAAGCTATTCGTAAAATACTTGATGAAAATAAATTCTCAAATATACCAATTATGTCTTACGCTGCTAAATATGCGTCTTCTTTTTATGGACCATTTCGCGAAGCTGCCGGGTCCGCTCCTGAATTTGGAGATAGGCGTTCTTATCAGATGGACCCGCCTAATGCACGTGAAGCAGAAAGAGAAGTTGAGCTGGATATAATGGAAGGTGCGGATATAATAATGGTTAAGCCAGCTCTTGCATATCTGGATATAATATACAGGATAAAAAATAAATTTAATTATCCTGTTGCAGCTTATAATGTAAGCGGAGAATATAGCATGATAAAAGCTGCTGCAGCAAAAGGCTGGATTGATGAAAAAAAAATTACAATGGAAATAATTACTGCAATTACAAGAGCTGGTGCTGATATAATAATTACTTATCATGCAAAAAATTTAGCTGTTTGGCTTAAATGAGCTATAAATATATGAATGATAATTTATATGGTAAAGTTTTTCTTGTTGGTGCAGGTCCGGGTGATCCCAGATTAATTACGGTTAAGGGGCTTGAATGTATAAAATCAGCTGATGTAATTATTTACGATTATCTGGCAAATGAAAAGCTTTTGAGATATGCTAAACCCGACGCTGAATTAATTCTGGCAACTAAAGAAGATAAATGCCATACAGATTATGATAAAATTTGTTCTTTAATGTTATCAAAAGCAAAAGAGGGTAAAATTATAGTACGTCTTAAAGGCGGAGATCCTTTTGTTTTTGGCAGAGGAGGAGAAGAAGCGGAATTTTTAGCTGAACATAATATTCCATTTGAGATTGTTCCTGGTGTTACTTCGGCAATTGCTGTACCAGCATATGCCGGAATACCAGTTACTCATCGAAAATATTCTTCCAGTGTTACTTTGATAACAGGACATAAATGCCATGAGAAAGAAAAACCTTATTGGACAAAAAACCTGAGATCTGAGACATTAATTTTTTATATGGCTTTAGCGAATCTGGCATTCATTCAGGAACAATTGTTAAAAGAGGGAAAATCTAAAGATACGCCTGTTGCAGCAATTAGCTGGGGAACAAAATTTTCCCAGATTACTATTACAGGCACATTAGAGAATATTTTGATTAAAGTAAAAGAAGCTAAGCTGACAACTCCTGTTATTATTGTAGTAGGCGAAGTTGTTAAACTTAGAGAAAAAATCAGGTGGTTTGATATTCTACCATTATATGGCAAAAAAATAGTAGTAACAAGAGCGCAGGAACAGTCCCCTGAATTCACAGAATTACTTGAGAAAGAAGGGGCAGAAGTAACGGAATTTCCAACAATAGAAATTGTTCCTTTGAAAAATTATAATGAACTTGATGATGCGATAGGGAATATAAATAAATATAACTGGTTGATTTTTACCAGTGTTAATGGAGTAAAATTCTTTTTTGAAAGGATAAAATATTTAAAAAAAGATTTACGTATTTTATCACAATTAAAAATATGTGCTGTTGGGCAGCGAACTGCTCATGAAATAGAAGAGAGAGGATTAATCGTTGATTATTTGCCGGAAGAATTTAAGGCTGAGGGAATTATAAATGGATTTCTGAAAATGGGTGCTATACAAAATTTAAAAATTTTACTCCCTCGCGCAAAAAAAGCACGCGAAATTTTGCCTGAAAAATTACGGGAATTAGGAGCTTTTATTGATGTAATACCGGTATATGAAACTATTCTTCCTGAAACAAATACTGATGATATACTAAAAAAAATAAAAAATAATGAGATTGATTTATTTACTTTTGCCAGTGCATCCAGTGTAACTAATTTTGTTGAAATATTTAAAAATAAAAAAATAGATATTATTGAGCTTTTAAAGTCATGTAAAATTGCCAGTATTGGACCTATAACAACTGAAACAGCTCATAAAATCGGATTAAAAGTAGATATTGAACCTGAAAAATATACAATTCCTTTTCTTATAAATGCAATAAGAAAATTTTATGAAAACAAGGAGATATCCGCATGAAGCATATTAGTATCTCAAAATATTCAATTATATTGCTTTTTGTTTTAATATGTGGTTTTTTTCTTAAATTTTCAATTGCTGATCAAAATCAAAAAGAAGTAATGATTATTAAAGGCGCACCGGTTAAAGAAGGAGGATTTTCTAATCCTGCAGGAATAACAATTGGCAAAGATGGAAAAATATACATAGTAGATTCACTTAATGCCAGAGTGCAGGTTTTTAATGAAAAAGGTGAATTTTTATTTTTTGTTGGAAAAAGAGGGATGAGCGGAGGAGAATTTGCAATCCCCTGGGGTGTTGCTCTTGATACTTACGGGCATATATTTGTTACAGACATTGGACAGCACAGAGTTCATGTATTTGATTTAGAAGGAAATTTTTTAACTCAATTTGGAGGGAATGGAAAAGGGCAGGGTAAATTTAATATGCCTTTTGATATTTCAATAGATGAAGACGGATATATATATATATTAGATACAGGTAATAATCTTGTTCAGGTTATAAAAGGCAAATTTTTATTTCAATTTGGTTCTTATGGCAGAAAAGAAGGTGAGTTTATTAATCCAACAGGTATAAAAGTTGGAAAGGATGGATATGTATATGTTATAGATACAGGTAATTCACGTACTCAGGTATTTACCAGAAAAGGTTTATTTCTCAAAAAGTTTGGCGGTGCAGGTTCTGAACCAGGGGATTTTTCCAAACCAGAAGGTGTTACTCTTGATAAAGATAGGCATATATATATAACAGATGGAGGAAATAACCGTATACAATGTTTTAATAATGATGGAAAATTTTTATTTGAATTTGGGAAAACCGGTAAAAAGCAATATGAATTTGATAATCCGGGAAAGATAGAATTTTTTAGAGATAAACTTTATGTGGTTGATAGCAGAAATAACAGAGTTCAGATATTTCAGAATCTATTTCAGACTTATGCGCGATGTTATTTCTGTCATGAAGATAAAGAGAAATTACTTGCAACAGCAAAAGTTGTACATGCACCATTTAAAGATGAATGCGAAGAATGTCATAAAAGACATACGGGTGATGGTAGTGTGGTTACAGGGGAAGCTGGTTTTGTAGCGGATGGAAATGATTTATGTTATAAATGCCATAAACCAACTGTTGATACATTTAAAGAAGCCCATAAAGGATATCCTGTATCTGATACAGAATGTATTGGTTGTCATAATCCGCATGCTACTGATACTCCGAAGCTTATAATTGGACATGTAACACAGAAAAAATTAAGATGTACTTCCTGTCATGAGAAAGAGGGAGATAAAGTTGGATATGTTGAGAAAAAAGAGATTTTATGTCATACATGTCATCCGGTAAATGTTGATATTCCTCATAATATGAATAAAGCATCACAGGAAGTGCAGACAAGATATGCGAAATTAATTAAAGGAAATAAGAATGAATGTTCTCTTTGTCATAGAGCACATGGTTCTTCTAATGAATTTAATTTAGTAGAAGGTGGTAATCGTATTTGCTTTATGTGTCATGAATTAGGGAAAATAAGCCATCAGCATATTGTTGATGTTTATCCAACTGAAAGGGTTAATGTATCAATTGATTTGCCTTTAAGTCGTCAGGGTAAATTAGCTTGTTATACCTGTCATAATGTTCATAGTAATAGAAATAAACCGTTTTTGTATTTTCCCAAAGGAGAAATATGTCCTAAATGTCATGGGGGTTATGAAGGAGAAGGGAATAATTAGATTGGATATTTAAAATGGAGAAAAAAAGAAATATGCAAAAAGAAAAATCTATCGAAATATTTAAAAAAGCATTAGAACTTTTTCCCGGAGGTGTAAATAGTCCTGTACGTGCTTTTAAAGCAGTCGGTGGTCAACCGCTGATTATAAAAAGTGCAAAGGGTTCTAAAATATATGATGCTGATGGAAATGAATATATTGATTATGTGCTTTCATGGGGACCAATGATTTTAGGGCATGCTAATTCTAAGGTGATAGCCAGCGTAAAAAAAGCAATTGCAAATGGATTTGGTTTTGGCGCTCCAACTGAGATTGAAAATACTCTGGCAGAGTTGATTATCGAAGCAATGCCGAATATAGAGAAAATCAGGATGGTTAATTCAGGGACAGAAGCAACAATGAGCGCAATCCGTCTGGCACGGGGATATACAGCCCGTAAAAAAATAATCAAATTTTCAGGATGTTATCATGGACATGCTGATTCACTTTTGGTTAAAGCAGGTTCAGGCGCTGCTACACTTGGGATACCTGATAGTCTGGGAGTTCCGTCTGAATTAGCTGCTTTGACAATTACTATTGATTATAATGATCTTGAGGGAGTAAAAAAAGCAGTAATTGAGAATAAAAATGAAATTGCCGCAATTATTCTGGAACCAGTATGTGGGAATATGGGTGTGGTTTTACCAGATAAAAATTTTCTTTCAGGTTTAAGAGATTTATGTTCAGAGGAAAAGATTGTTTTGATTTTTGATGAAGTAATGACAGGCTTTAGAGTCGCTTTTAATGGAGCGCAGGGAATTTTTAATATAAAACCTGATTTGACTGCTCTTGGCAAGATTATTGGCGGCGGATTGCCCGTAGGAGCTTATGGCGGGAAAAGAGAAATTATGGATCTGGTCGCACCTATTGGCGGAGTTTATCAGGCAGGTACTCTTTCTGGAAATCCGGTTGCTATGTCAGCAGGAATAGAAACTTTAAAATTATTAAAAAATAAAGGTGTATATGAAAAATTAGAGAAGAAATCTAAAAAGCTCTGCAATAGTATACAAAATTTAGCTCAAAAATATAATATTCCATTGTTCAGTGTAAGATGCGGTTCAATGTTCTCTTGCTATTTTACAAAAGAAGAAGTAAAAGATTACAACTCAGCTTTAAAATCAAATTTAGAATATTTCCAGATTTATTTTAGAAATATGATTGAAAATGGGGTAAATATTGCTCCATCTCAGTTTGAAGCAGGGTTTATGTCACTCGCTCATTCAGATAAAGATATAGAGAAAACAATTCAAGCCAGTGAAAAAGCTTTTGAAGAAATAAACTCTAAAGATCATCAGGAGGGGATTTAAATGAAGAAGTATTTTTTTTTAGCAGCAGTTTTATTCTTAGTTGGCTGTAGTAAAGGGATAGAAGATGGTAATTCAAGAATTGCACCGAATGAAAAAAATTATGAACAACAAGCTGAGCAAGAGGAACAACATCAGCATTCAGGTCCCAACCCGGAAGAATTAGAACAAGCAAAAATGCGCGCAGGAGAATATGAAAAACTTTTAGAAAAAGACCCGGGTAATTTAGGCATGAGATACAATCTGGCAAATACATATTATTTTTTAAATGAATTCAACAAAGCCATGGAAAATTTCAGCAAAATTCTAGAAATAGACAAAAATAATGTACCTGCACTTATAAATCTGGGAAATATTTATTATGATACTAAAAAGCATGATAAAGCAATAGAAATTTATCAAAAAGTACTAACATTAGATCCAAATAATGTTGATTTAAGATGTGATATGGGTACTTCTTATAAAGAACTGGGGATGCTGGATATTGCAATAAAGGAATATAAAAAATGCATTGAGATGCAGCCAAATCATATTAACGCTCATCATAATTTAAGTGTAGTTTTATATCTTCAGGGCAAAATAGATGAATCCAGTCGTGAAAGACAAATTTTTGATAGTCTCAGGACGGTACTTGAAGCACAAAAATAAAAAAATTCCTTGCGGTTCTGCTTGCTATTAGTCTAATGGCTAATATCTTTAGTCCAGTGTCTGAATTGCAGGGTTAATACGCTAAATTATTTAAAATTTTTAAATATTTTTTAGTGACTCTATTCGTATTATCAGTGTTCATTTTTACGGTTTTATCAGCTATTTTATAGCAATATTTACATTTTAAACATTCTAAATTCCGGCAGTCCTTGCCGGCAAATCCTTTTAAAAAATTTTTGAGATTTTTATTGTTTATCTCAAGATTTACACGTGGAAGATTTTCAGGTATTGGATAGCTGAGTATTTCAGCAAAATTTTCAGGACTTTTACGATCAGCATAAGATTTTATAACTTTAACAATCCAGTCGGTTTTTTTTGTTCTGCCGGATATTTTAAAACGATTTATCCCGATTTTTTCGTAATATTCTAAATCTTCAGGCCGTATCCACGGAGATTTAATAATTTCTTCAGGATGATTTATGCGTATACTTTCGCATGAAAGTGTAACATATAAATCGGAAATCTTTTTAGTCTGACCAGAATTATATTGAGAAGCATGTGAATTAATATTTTGATGGTAAAGACGAAATGGGCAAAAGATCAAACAGATATTATTAACTACCAATTGCAGATCTATATCTATTGTTTTACGCAATTTTTGTAAAAAAATAAAATTACGATTTTGAGATTGATCAGGGACAATTTCGCTGACTCCAAATTTTTGATAAAACAAAGCTTTTTGTATGGAATCTATGTTCAAAAAAACAGATGCAATAATTTTTAACTGTGGGAAATTTTTTTTAACCAATTCCATAAGATAGGGGATTGATATTGTCACATATTCCACATTCTGTGAACATATCCATTCGATTTCTTTTAAAATCTTGTTCTGGTAAGACTTGAGAAATTCATTATTGCTTAAGCATGTGGCATTTAATACGTAATTAAATTTCAATCCGGCATCATGCGCTTTTTGTATATGATTTTCAGCTTGTTTTTTTGTCACATCGGGTAAAGCAATAGCCGGTCTGCCTCCACCTATACTATCACGTTTTAATTTAGCATATAGAATTTCAACAGGTAACCCTTTAATTTTATCAATTAATTTGTTATCCCAATTTGTTGGGGCTATTAATTTCATTATAATAGAATATCTTTCTATAGATTAAAGCAGCTTAACTGCTAATGAAGATAAATAACTTCTTTCACTTTTTTCCAGAGTTATATGTCCAAAAATTTCTTCACCTTTAAAACGCTCAACCACATAACTTAGTCCATTACTATTTGAATCAAGATAAGGATTATCAATCTGATAAGGATCTCCAGTCAATATTACTTTAGTATCCTCCCCTGCTCTGCTGATTATTGTTTTAACTTCATGAGGTGTAAGATTCTGAGATTCATCGACGATAAAATATTGACGCGGCAGAGTACGTCCCCTGATGTATGTTACAGCTTCAAGTTCTATTTTTTTAGAATCAATAAATGATTCATAATCTTCCTGATAGCGTTTATATAAACTCATCAAAAGTTCAAGGTTATCAAATATTGGCTGCATCCAATGAGAAAGCTTTGCGTCTTTATCTCCCGGCATATAACCAATATCTTTTCCCAGCGGAATAATTGGCCGTGAAATTAGAATTTTATTATAAGCATTTTCATTAATTGTTTTATGCAGACCAGCAGCTATTGCCAAAAGCGTTTTTCCCGTACCTGCTGTTCCCACGAGAGTTACAAGTTTTATTTCTTCATCAAGCAATAGTTCAATAGCGAATTGCTGCTGCAAATTAAGCGGTTTTATTCCCCATATGGTTTCTTTTTGATGAATTGGAGCTACTATTTTATTTAAGCGCTTTATATATTTTCCAATAGCGCTTCTTTGCGGATTAGCTGAATCTTTTAATAAAACAAATTGATTATTGAAAAATTTTTTATCGTTAATTATTAATTCTTTATTAGAAAAAAAACTGCCAATTTCTTCGGTTGTGATAGATAATTCTGTCCAGCCAGAGTAAAGTTCCTCAATCTTAACTTTTTGTTTTTCAAAATCCCGAGCTTCAATTCCTAATGCATCCGCCTTAATTCTAGCATTAATATCTTTAGTAACAAAAAAAACTTTTTCACCCTTTTTTTGCAATCTTAATGCTGCCATCAGGATGCGATTATCAGCTTTTCCATGATTCATTTCAGGCGGGAGAGCAGCTTCACAATTTAGTTCTATGCGTAATCTACCGCCATTACCTAAAGGGACACCTTCACTCAGTTTTCCACCTGATCTCAATGTATCCAGGAATCGAGCTACAATTCGCGCATTTCTACCTCTTTCATCTGTAAAACTTTTAAGTTTGTCTAATTCTTCTATAACAGTAATAGGAAGCACTACTTCATTATCAGCAAAAGAGTTTAATGAATCTGGATTATGTATTAAAACATTGGTATCAAGAACAAAAATTTTTTTCATGTTAAAAGTATACTAGAAAAAAAATAAAAAAGCAAATTGATTGGAATTTGTAATTCTATTGACTATATTCCATTTAATATGATTAAATATAAAACATTGATTTTTAAAAGGAATTAAAATGAGACCTATTGATAAATTATATTTAGTTGCATCTTCCATATTATTTGCATTAATGACTTATTTTATAAAATTAGCATCACATTATGTTCCAGGAAATGAGATTCTTTTTTTTAGATTTGCAGGCGGCGCGATTATTTGCTTCATTGTTGACAATAAATGTTTTCGCTTTTCAGAAGGAAGTTTCAATATAATTTTTTTCAGAGCATTATATGGTACTATTGCAACTCTGGGTTTTTTTTATGCTCCATACTTTATTCCTATAAGCAGATTAGCAGTTCTGCATTTTAGCTATCCTGTGTTTGAAGTTATATTTTCTATTTTCTGGGTAAAAGAAAAACCGGAAAAGATTATTTATTTTTCACTTCCATTATCTATTTTTGGAATATTCTATATAATGAATCCGAGTTTTTCTGGTTTTAATATAGGGGATGTGCTTGGTCTTATATCCGGTATTTTTGCAGGGATAGCAGTAATAGCAATAAGAAAAGCAAGAGCTGCAAATTCAGCTGCAACAATTTTTTTCTATTTTTCAATTTTTGGTGCAATAATAACCAGTATTATTAATTTTTTCCAATGGGTAACTCCTGATCCTTATGCTTCGTTTTTGATTTTTTTAGTAGTTGTTACAGGCGGGACAGGACAGGTTGCAATGACATATGCATATAAATCTTCAGGAGTAGGGGAAGGGAGCATTATCTCTCTATTAACAGTAGTATTTATTAATATATTAGGTTTTACATTTTTAAAAGAACCAATAACTTATCGGCTCATTTTCGGTGAATTACTTGTAATGTCATCGATTTTTCTTTTGATAGTAAAAAGAGCGAGGGATTTGTATCTTGAATGAATAGGTACTCTCATATAGGAAAATCAAATCATAGACAGAAGATACCCTGCAGCTTGCTGTGGGGTTCTTCATTTAAAAATAGTTAGTTGTCTGGTTACCAACGATATCTTTTTAAAATGTTTAATTGATTGATAAGTGCTTACCCTTCTGTTTCTCTACAATTTTTTCAAAAATTCTGAAGCATTTAATATTTGTATGGTTTTATAGTTTTTGAGGTTTAGCAGATGTTCGTCGCCTGAAACAATATAATCTGCTTTTGATTCAACAGCGCATTCCAGAATTATATCATCATATAATTTCTTCCTGAATCTCTTTTCCATCAATTTTTTTTTCTTTAAAATAAAAATCACTGAAAGAAAAAATGTCTTTCCATTTATTTTTTCTTTCAATATACATCCGCGCTGCCTCACATATCAATTCAGAACGTGTCCGTGATTCCTTTTTCGCAATCAAATCAATCTCAGATAACAAATTTTTCTCAAAAGAAATATTAACAGTATTTGTACTCATAATTTCACCTCTGGAATTTATTATATACAAAGTTTGTATATTGTCAAAAAAAATTAAAATTTATTCTAAGTATTCATCCCGTTTTATGATGTATTTATTTGCGAGACACTCGTCCCTTTGGTGTCCATAATCGTAATAAATCATCCGCTTTTTGGATGTTTTTTATTGCTATAGTACGTGGCTGACTCAAGTTTTTGCTCAGAATTGTATTTAATAACTTTCGGAATTTTACCCAATTCAAACGTTCTCCATGCTTGGGGAATTCCAGATGAAAAACATATCGCTCTTTGCCAGTTTTTTTGTTTCGAATGTAATGATCAATTAAAATTAAGCGAGCAGGATTATATACTGAAATTGTTTTGTCCTTGTGCCTTATGCACTGAATTATCCAATCACCTGTTTCTAACTCGTCAACCATTTTGGGCTTATGGGTCCAGTGAAATGTTGAAAGAGAAGATTGCTCTTTACTTTCGATAAGTGCAAGTGCTTTTTCTTCGCTTGTCTCAAATGCTTCTATTTCAGAATTAGGAAGAAAGTGATAGTCCACTAGATTTACCATCCAAAGCTTAGCATGCATGGCTCGTGTTGCTTTTTTATTTGTCGTTGAGCGTTTCCCAATAATATGCGGTGGTCTGTAAAAATTCTTACATTGCGATAGATATTCGGGCAATACGGGTTCAATACAAATATGGTTCAGAAAATCTCTTGCCCGTTGAATTGTTATAGTGTCATTTGTCAAAATAGCGGCTTCGTCTAAATAATCGTGTGAATTTTTTGAAACATTTGCGGATCCAACCAAAACTGTTTTGTCTGTAACCACTATTTTAGCATGTAAGTTACTCCGTGTAAAAACTTGTATACCACGTTTTATTAACTTTTCAATTTCAAAAGGATTAGTACCACCCACTTTGACGGTAGCAAGACTCATATCTATTACTAAACGATCTCCACGTTTTAGCGGAAATAATTTTGCACCATCATGCCCAAAGTAAGCAAAAGCTGCGTCTACTTTATGAGAAGATTTAATAATTTCAGGCAAAGTCTGCCAAATATCTTCATTAGTCAGAAAACTTACTTTGCTCAAGGTTAGGGCTTGCGACGAAATAACTGTAACAATTTAAATATTTTCATGCGTTCCTATATGATTTTTTTTATAATAAATTTGTTACAGTTATTTCGTCGCAAGCCCTTATCTCCCAATTCATTTAAATGAATTTGATTTATAGGATTCAATCTAACGGGTGAAAAAACACGTAAAAACGTATTTTGGCATTCCCCCTGTATTACCATTATTAGGAATTAATTATTAACTCACGATCAATAATTCTTTTTAGACTTTTTTCTATATTAATTATTATTCCCGGATCATTTTGTATAAAAATTTGTTTATAAATTTTATCTATAGCATTTTTAAAATCTCTAAAATATGCATTTGTATGAAATCTAAGTTTTTTCTGCCCATTATCTTCAACCCAATTAATTCCCGTATCATCTTTACTAAAATCATTTATGTTATTAGGATTATTTATTACTTCGCAAGGTAATTTAGGAAAATATTCATGAATAAAACCACATCTAAAAGCTTCATATATATGTATTGTTTTTATTGGTTTAATAGATTCTTCACGGTATTCTATTTTGAAATCTTTATAATGATTTTTATTTCCGTTAAATTCTAAATATTCTAAAAATAAATTAAAGTCAGACTTACTCGAACCTGATTTACCTAAATTTCCACTAATTAAGGCTCCAATTTTTTCGGAATATGCCATTAATAATGTTGCTACAGCAAAATTTGCTTTTGCTTTTATACAATTTTCAATATCATTATACATAAAGCCAAAAATATATTCTTTAAAATAATCTAAAATAAAATTCTTATCAATTATCATGATTTTTTCCCGCTAACATTTTATTCTAATTTGTTTCTTATCCATGCAGGATTTCGTCGACAATCAAGAACTGCATATACAAAAGTAGTATCATTTTCCACACGATAATAAACAGCAAAAGGAAATCGTTTCGATAATAAGCGATGATATTTTTCAAAATGTATAGGGTGAATTCCCGCATATATTTTAATGAGTCAATATCAGAAAAAATTGAGTCCAAAAAATATGTACCGATTCCTTCCATTTGTTTTTCATAGAACCAGTAGCCATCAATTAGATCGTTTTTTGCAGAATTAAGTATTTTAATTCTCATGAAACTGCATCTCGTATATGCTTTTTAGCTTTATCCCAATCTATAAATTTATCATTCCCTTTTTTTATTCGTTCTTCTCTTTCATGTAAAACATTTTTATGCCAGGAAGGGGATGATGAACTTTCTGCTTTTTTACACAGATCATCCCAAAGGCTTTCCATGGTTTGGATTTTTTCATCTGTTGACATTTGATCCAACGGTAAGGTGATTGCTATTTTTAGCTCCTCCATTTATATGTATAGGGAAATCAAAATTTATGTTTAATGTTTAATATTTAATCACGGGGAAATATGAATGTCAATGAGTTATTTCGGAATTTTTAGAATTTTTTTTGTGTAAAATTTTCTTTGACTAAATAAGACATATTATAGTAAACTGTTATTAGAAAGGAGATAAGAAAATGTTTAGTCAGCATGATAAAATTGAGATTAATCCAAATATTCATTTTGGAAAACCATTTATAGCGGGGACACGAATCCCTGTTTTAGATGTTCTTGAGTTAGTAAGTGAAGGTATCCCATTTGATAAAATAATACTTGCCTACTATCCAAATATTAAAGCTGAAGATATTAGTGCTTGTATTCGATATGCAATGGAAGTAGTTGCCGCTGAAGATGTTCATATTTTGGAGACAGCATGAAATTTTTTTTAGATCAGGGTTAAAAGACAATACATAATTTTAAATCTTTACCAATCTTTCATGATAATAAATTATAATAATTAATAAAGCACAAAAAAAAGCTTCTGATCCTATAAATGGAAATTCTCCATGCAAAATACCATTTCTAGCGTAACCTAACCTTTTTGCAATATTTACTTTTTCAGGATCAAATGTTCCTCGCATACCATTTTTAAATTTCATACTCCTACCTGTATCAGAAGGGATATAATATTTTGGAAGTTTAAAGTCTATAGTTTTTATGTGTGTAGCAAGATCAGATTTATTTCTATAAAGAAAATATTTTATAGTAAGTTTTAATTTATTGACTTTTCCGCCTTTACCGGTAGGTTTGTCTTTTTTTGATAATTTCGGTAATTCTCTTATTATCTTACCTTGCCAATCCAAATATCTAGATTTTACACGAAATTGATATTCAAGTTCTGAAAACAAATATGGTGCTATAATAGTAGCAGTATAATGATCTTCAGCAGTGCATTCCCCAATCAATTCCAATGCACGCTTTAACGGAGGGAAACGTCGGCCTGTAAAATTCCCATAAGGTATCATATCTTTCGCAACATTTCTAATAAACCAAAATAAGTCATAATCAAGACTTAAATTACCTAAGCTTGGACTCGCAAATAAAAGCAAACTTTCTGCTATATATAATTTAGCTTCAATATCTAAATCATTAAAACGTACTAATTCACATATTAATTTACGATTTTGAGTATAAGATAATAAATCGGAAATCTTTTCTTTTGTGCCCCAGCTTTCTTCGAATAGCTGTTGAAGTTGTAATCTATTAATCATAAATATACCTAAATTTAAGTACAGGAAATTGGAAGTTTGGTTATAACGCCTCATAAATGAGGCAACTACATGTCATTGGTGTAGTTGCTCGATTTATCGAGCTTAATTTATAAATTTTGAATCTTTATTCAAATATTTCCTTCATCGGCTTCTGCCATGCTTTTTTAAGAGTATTAAT
>CAYWFU010000076.1:0-5108 GCA_964457585.1 uncultured bacterium
CATCAGATGAATAAGCAGTTATTTCCCCTAATATTAAAGCATCGATATCAAGCAGATTATTAATTTCCCGAATTTGCGCAGATGTAATCATACCTGAAATTGAGAGATTGTTTTCATTGAGTTTTTTTGTAAGTTCTTTTCTGTCTATTATTTTATAATATTCATTTTGTTTTAATTTTTTTGATATTTTATTGGCGAAATCAATACCAACAGTATTATTAATATTCCCGGGTACTTTGAAATCCATTACAGCAATATTTTTAATAGAGTGTATATTAATTACCGAGGGTTTTAAAATTTTAATGTTGACAAAATTTGAACCACAGCTATTAATAAATAATAATAAAATAAATATAAAAAATCTTAATAGAATATTTTTCATAATCAGATATAATACTATCATAGTAAAAAATTAATTTCAATATTTTTATAGGGTTATCAGAAATTCCCAAAATCGAAAAAATGAACCACAGAGTACACTGAGATATATTTATAATTTTAAAAACTCCGTGTCCTCAAATTAATTTTTACTTATAAAAGCTTTGTATTTCATGATCTTTCTTATTTTTTTTGAGAACACAGAGTAATAAATAAAAATATAATAAAAAATATTCTGTGTTCTCTGTGGTTAATTTCTTTCTTGGGAAATTACTGTGGGGTTATAAAAAATGCACAAAGTAAATATTATTATTGTTAATTGGAATGGGAAACATTTTTTGCATGATTGCTTAACTTCTGTCTTGCAGCAATCATATAAAGATTTTAAAATAATATTTGTAGATAATGGGTCACAGGATAAATCTATTGAATTTGTCAGGAATAATTTTCCAGATGTTGAGATTATTGCTCTTTCAGAAAATTATGGCTTTGCCAGAGCTAATAATATTGCAATTAAAAAAAGCATAAATGAATCTGTGGAATATATTGCTTTGCTTAATAATGATACTAAAGTTGAAAAAGGCTGGTTATCTGAACTGGTAAAAATGATTGAATCTAATCCGAAAATTGGGATATGCGCATCTAAAATGCTAAAAATGGATAATCATAAAATTTTAGATGCAGCAGGCCATGTTTTTAAATGGGGAACACTTATTGATCGTGGTGTGGGTGAAATTGATAATGGGCAATATGATAATAAATTGGATGTAATTGGAGCATGCGGCGGCGCATGTTTATATAAAGTAACAATGCTTAATGAAATTGGCATTTTTGATGAGAGTTATGATTCATACACAGAAGATGCAGAATTATCATGGCGTGCATTTAAAAATGGGTGGAAAGCAAAATTTGTACCTGCATCAATAGTCTATCATTATCGAGGAGGAACATCAAAAAGCAATGTTGAATTGTATGAGAATATGCGGGAACAAACAATAACCAATATGATAGAAACCATTCGCAGACATGCAACTTTTAAACAGAAATTAATGGCATCAACTATCTGGTGGACAAAAGTAGCAGTAAGCAAGATGGTTGGAAAATGGCTTAAAAGGAATACAACAGGATGCAGATTTTATTTTAAACGATTAAAGAGGATATGGGAATGAAATACCTCTCTGGTGTCAAAGTGTCAGAGAGTCAAAGTGGCAGAGTTATTTCTCTGACTTCTTGATTTCTTACATTTTGCCACTTTGACTCTCTGACACTTTGACACTATTTTAATCATTCTTCCCAGCTATAAAATGAAAGCGAACCATTTTCAAGTATCCACTTTTTCATAATAGTAATCTGCACATAGACATTATCTCCCAATGATAAATTTTTATTCTTGCCCGAGCTTTTTGTATCCCACTCTTTTTCAAACTGATTCAAAAAAATCTTCACTTTTTCTCTCTTTAAGTACATTCCCTTTTCGGTCTCATCAAAATCATCTTTTGAAATTATTTTTAAATTGATCAGCTTGATAATAAATCTGTCTATTCTTGATCTGAACAACTCTTCAATATCGCATACCAGAGATTCATAATTATCGAGTGGGCTGTGCAGAAAACCCAGATATGGATTCAGTCCTGATGCTCTTATGCATGCGTTTATCCGCGAGAATAAAATATAATATCCGAAATTAAGCAAGGAATTAATTCTGTCAGGATTAACCCTGCTTCTTTTTTTGATATGAAAATTCTCATCATCAATGAATAAATTCAATTTTTGATAAATATTTTTAGCAGTATATCCTTCAAAACCTCTAATACTATTTATATCCTGCGCTTCATAAATTTTACCAACTATTTTCTCAAGCTCTTTAATAAAAACATTCTGCTCTTTTATATATCTCTGTTTAAATAGTGAAATATAATTTTTTATTTTATACGCGGCAAATTCCTTAGCTATGCAGATAATTTCAGTATCCGAAAGCATAGTGTATTTTTTTGTATGTTCAAAAGAAATATTATAATATTTTTTTGAGTCAGGTTTTATTGTTGTTACAAAATATCCTGAATTTAAAACAATTGTAAAAGGGATATTATTCTTAGTGCATTTTGCAATCAAAGCTGTTGAAAACACTGTTTTTTCCATAACAATAATCCCTTCAATTCTTCGTAAAGGTATGCTCGCAAGAAGTTCTTTGTTTTTTAATATGTCTACTGCTTCGCCATTTAATGATAAAAAAGCATATTGTTCTGTAATATACAAAGGTTTTTTTAATTCTCTGATAATATCTTCAGGTTTAATTACTGTTTCATTATTTTTGAATTCTATCCCGAGAAACTGAAACCCGTCTTTAATAGGTTTTATTGCTGTTTTTTCCTTCTTGATCTTCAGTCCAAGTTCTGATAAATAATTTTCAGTCTCAGACAAAATATTCTCTGCCTCAGATTCTGTTTTGGTTAAAATAATAAAATCATCGGAATATCTAATCAGCCTTACTCCAAGCCCTTTTATCTTCTCATCGAATGAATCAAGATATAGATTTGCCAGTATTGGTGAAAGCGGACTTCCCTGCGCCAGACCTTTTGAGCGATCATGGTATTCACCGTTCAAAACAAAACCGCTGTAAATACATTTTTTAAAAATATTTTTTAAAACAACATCTCTTGCAGGAATATAAAACTCTATTAATTTAATTAATTTATCTAAATCTACAGATGAGAAAAAATCTTCAATATCCGATTCTATTACATATTGATATCCCTCAGCAACTGCTTCCTGCACCATATCAACAGCTTTACTTCGCGATATCCCTTTTCTAAAACCTATTGATTCCTTTTCAAAGATTCTGTCAAAAACATCGGAAATTATTTTTAAAATATATTGTTCCATAATTAAATCATTAAAATTCAACTGTTCAACTATCCTATCATCTCCGCTTCTCTTCTTAATCTGAAATGCTGTGTTTGGAGAATGGACATAAGTATTTTCGATTATTCCGTTATATGATTTTTCTGCATAATTTTCTTCTGAAAATGGGAAGTTCTGACCGTCTGAAATAAATTTCAAAGCATTATCATATTTTTCAATCACATCTTTTATTACAGAAATAATTGCCTGTCTATTTGGAAAATATTTTGAAAAATAAGAGGGCGGATCTTTATGAATCAGATAATACCCCTGAGAATTTGATAATTTTGTACCTGTATGAAGTTCACTCCCGAGAATGATAAACGGAAGAAAGTTTTTAAAATTTCCTTTTATATATAAATTTCCTGCAGTGCCATTAACATATTGAACCTCACCCGGCTGGGATTTTGACGAATGCCTTATTTCAGTATATTTCCAGTAATATGGAAGAATTGTAAAATTGTCCCCGTCAGGAACATATGAAATTTCTTTCCCGAACAATTTTGAAAATCTGTTCTCAAAACATTTGACCAATGTGTTTTTGCCAAGGTATGTTCTATATTGTTTTTCTGTTAACTTGAACGGCAGAGGGGTTAGCAATTCAATACACATTTCACCTTCGGAATTTATTTCACCTATTTCATTAATAAGTTTATCAAAATTTCTCTCTTCAATATCACCGCACTCTGTTATATCGAAATTTCTTCCAGTATCAGGATGAGAAAGATAATTTACAAAAGCTTCTTTCCATTTGATTACGTATTCAGCGTCCATTTTACAAAAAAAAATATCAAGCCATATAATGTCCGATTCACGAATTTTAAAAGTATGTTTTTTATTTTTAATATGAAAAAAAATTGCGCTCTGATTATTACAGTCAATAGATTGTGTCACACCTTTTACTATTGCCTGAAAAATCAAAAAAGGGTGAGATTGAACATTTGAAGAACGTATATTAATAAGCTTGCAGGATAAGCGGTACCAATGAATATCATTGAATGATTCATAATTATCTTATACCTTATTTAAATATCTTTTTAATCCAGTTTTATAATTTTCAAAAAATCATTTGATGAAACTGTTCTAATCCCAACTGCTGGAAAATCTTTTTTATTTCTTGTAATTATTAAATCACATCCGGAATGAATAGCTGAGAAATATTGAATCAAATCTTCATAATCTAATTTTTTTATTGTTCTTGACTGTTTTAAAATATCTTTAGATAATGACACAACTTCAAAATCATTCAAAATTTCATCAATAAATTCTTCAGCTATTGCCTGTCCGTTTATTTTCTTTATAATATAATATAAATTATTAACTGATATTGCAGAAATATAACCCTGAACAAAACTTTCTTTTACCAATGTCCATACTTTTGCCGCGCTTAAATAATGAGGTTCCCTTTTCATCAAAACATCGAGCAAAATATTTGTATCAATTAATATTTTCATATTTTTCTAATCTTCCATTTATATAATTATCTCTTAATTCTTTATAAGTTTTAATATTGCCAATTATTCCAATCCATCTGGTAATTGACCCCGGAATTTCAATTTTATTTGTTTGCTTATTTTTAATAATAAAATATTCTTTTACTATAGTGGAAATAGATTTCCCTGATAATTTGGCAGATTTTTTTGCCATTCTACCTATCTCTTTATCAATATAGAGAGTCAATTTTGTTTTTCCCATTTTATTCCTCCATTGCAATACGTATTATAAATATAATATATACGTATAAATAAAAATTGTCAAGTTCTATTTGGCATTATCGCGAAAAAAAAGCTGGGTTTCAGTTCCCATCCGGATAGGAATTGCCATTTGGC
>CAYWFU010000076.1:5208-15828 GCA_964457585.1 uncultured bacterium
AGTTCCCATCCGGATAGGAATTGCCATTTGGCCCTTTACCCTCCATAAGTACCTGAAATATAAGCTAAATTTTGCAAGAAATTTAGAACCTCAACTCTATCCACAGGTTTTTTTGCTTTATCCACAGAGGTTCTGAATGTACTATAGGAAATTTTCATTTTATTATGCTCCTGAAATATGAATTATATAACATAAGCTTCTCCATCATCAATTGAATCCGATTTTTTTTCGCCAATTATTTGATTCTTTGAAGAATATTCCAAACGATAAATTTTAATAAATCCAGTTTTAATATTTAATTCTTTCAATTTCTGTATTAACTCATCTCTTCCTTTTTTATTTAACATACATTCAAACACACTTTTTTGCACTCTAAACCCAAATCCTTTTAATATTTTATCAATTTTTCCACGTTCTTTATCATCCGAAATATCATAAACAACCGCATAATCAGAAATCCCGCGCATAAAATATTCCTCACAAACCCCAAAAGCCTATCCTGTTATCACTTTTCTACTATGGAAATGAAGCAACTCTAATCCATTCTTTGATGTTATTTTCACTTAATGATTTATATATCCAGTGTTTAATTTTTAAAACCTTCATCAAATAAAGCTTTTTTAACAACATCCTTTACTTTAGATGCTATTTCAATAGAACGAATTGCTTCTTCTCTATTTACTTCTTCATCTTCACCAGGATAGCGTGTAGTAATTGCAAAAGGTGTAAGTTCTTCTGCATTTTGTATCATTTTAGTCCATTTATTTTTTTCAGCACATAATTCTAATAATCGAGATATATTATGAGTATAGGGGAAGTCAATACCTTTATATACAAGATAAGCTTTTAAATATTTTTCAGCACACTGTTGCGCATGATATGCTATTAATCGATAAGGACATTCATCGGTCATATTTAAAGCATGATTTGCCATGTGTAAATCTTCATCTCCATACTTCATCCACTGATTTACTTTTCGTAAAATATCATCAATGTTGTTCATAAAGAACTTTCCCTTCTTTCCAGGCTGGTCTTGCAATAGTACCTGGAATAAATCTATCGCGTTCAAACTCTTCGGGTCTTAATATAATTATATCGCGTGCAATACCTAATCCACAAAGAGAACGATCCATAGCCACCATCAAAGCTCTTCGACTTCCTGTAAAGGAACAGATAACTATAATATCTACATCGCTATGTTCATCCGCTGTTCCATTAGACTGGGAACCAAAAAGAATTATTCGTTGAGGATGAAATCTCTCAACTAAACGATTAGTAATTTTGGATAAAATATTATTGTTAATCATTATTATATTCCTATTTTTTTAACATACATTCATATACACTTTTTTGAACTCTGAATCCGAATCCTTTTAATATTTTATCAACTTTTCCACGTTCTTTATCATCCGAAATATCATAAACAATCGCATAATCAGAAATCCCGCGCATAAATAAATGCCCCTTATTAAAATTCTAAAATGAATTTACTGCTTCATCATATATAAAAACTTTACCTATTTCCTTTAGTTTAAGGTTGGTTTGATTAACCTTTTTTTCAATTTTTTCTAAAAATTGCATTGTTCTTCTATCATATTCCAATCTGGCGTGCTTTGAATAAAAAACAAAATCCATTTCAAAACATTGACGAATTTTTATTATCTAATTCATATTATATATTACCTTTATAAAATTATATATTTAAAATGGTGAATGATCAAATATTGTTATATCACCTGTAACTGGCGAACGGTAAATCAATTTACGAACTTTTCCATGCAAGGCATGGGCAATCTTTAAATAAAGCCAGACAGGAGCTGCTCCTGTAAGAACAACCTCATTCCCTTCTCCAGCCAGTTCTTGTGCTTTTTGGATATATAAATCAATCTCGGAAAGCTTGGCAGTATTTGTATAAAGAGTGTTTATTCCTAATATAATTTTTGCCATTTTATTTTTTCCCACTTAAAAGTTTTAGCTTAAAATTAATATCAATTGTTCTGGGTGTCCCACCTGCTTCACGGTCAGCGGTACCATCTTCTTTATATTTATTAGGCTTCAGAACCTGCAAATTTCTTTTTGGTAAAGCGCATGCTAATATCATTCCAGCAGTCATTGATTTAGTCCCACCAGTATAATCAGCAATAATATCTGATTCATCAAATCCTTCTGGTAAATTATTAAAAATATTTTCAATCACTTCATATGTCTTGAGTGGATTATCAGCATCCTCTGGAGACAATGAAACTTCAAGTCCTCTTTTAAAAATATCAATTGAGTACCCTTCTTGTATTAATTTTACTATTAAATCATTGGCAGTTTTTTCAGAAACATGTCCCCCCGTGATCATCCAGCAGGTTTTTAGAATTGGATAATGATAACGTATAACTTGTTCAGCAGATATATTATTTCCTAAACTACACAATACTATAAGACCTTTATGTTTTTTAGGAGGTTTTCCCATATTGGAAAGCAAAGTACCGCTATAAAAAATTATTGGTTCGATTGACAAAAAAATAGTTATTAAAATTACAATTCCGAATAATAAAATTTGCCAGAGTTGAAAATAAGATTGAAGTACTTGCTGTAAGGTACCTATAGTTATTCCAAAAATACATCCAACTACAAGAAATAATAATGGTGGTGCTTTGGTTGGATCAAAAAGTTTAACAATAGCATTTTTCATATTTCCCCCTCAACTTTGTCAAAATGTCCATATCCAACATCTGTTTTACACCCAGCACCTAAAGTATCAAGCGCATTTTTTAATAAATTAAAACCTGTATTAACATCATCAACTGTACCTTTCCCCCTTGGGGCTAATGCAAAACTAAAATTTATATTCGGTTTAACAGTAATAAAAAATATCGGAATAGGTTTGAGATAATCTGCCGGTGGTGTTAAGTTTCCATTTTTATCTTCAGGAATTTTATTATAGTATTCACTATAATGCGGATTCATTATATCAAGTTCAAGCTCGGCATTTATTGGAAATGCATCAAAAACTATCAGTTTCCCTGCACCTAATTTTTTATCATCTCCATCTCCAAAGAGATCTTTATATTGATCCCATTGTTCCCATTTTGAAGGATCACCCCATCCATGAGCAATTCCCTTACTATCTTTTTTAGGATCAACCCATGATCTTATTAATCCTTTTATCGATGAACCTGGTAAATATGGAACTCCTAAAGTTTTATTCCATATAAAACCAGTTTCCAGAACATGTCCCATTCCAGGTCCGGTAACAAACCGCCATTGTGTTTTGAAGGATTGAGTGTCTCCATTTTGTTTTTTTACCAGCTCATCTCGTCGCTTAAGATATGAACTTAGAAGTTTATTTGATTCTATGTGTTTATTATGGTGAGATATAATACTTTTCAAAAACCATGTTTTTGGATTTGCATCCCAATCAGGATTATCATGGGCTTCCTGAATTTCATTTTTCCTCCGAGTATCTATTTGTTCTTTCCATTTGGAATCTCCAGACCAGTGATCACAAAATTTGTCAAACAAAAGCCCTGTATTAGCTGTTGGTTCTAATTTACGAGGATCAGTATCTATATCTTTTTTAAAAGAATTATAAAGAGGTAAAATTCTTTTTGACATCTCTTTTTCTCCATGATTTTTTTGAGATGATTGATAAAATTTATTTTTTGGTTTATCTTCTGGTATTGGACGATTATATTTTGCTCCTAATTGTTTTTGCCAATTATCAACCATGTTTCTCTCCAGTTTTTTTCTGTATATAAGCATCAGCAAATTTTGACATCCATGATAATAACTTTAAAATTTCTTCCTGCGCATGAATATATTTACTGCGGTCATTTTCCATTAAAAAATTAATTAAACTATCAGTATCTATCCATTCTTGTAAATCAGAATAAAGAATCCATGATGGTGAATTATTTTTATCTTTATCCTTCACTTTAGCCAGCAAAAAAGCCATTGCCTGTCCAAGTCCATTATTAATAATCATTGCTGGAAGTTTTTTAATATATTGTCCATATTCTTCGTTTGTTGGTTGTAGATTTATTTTTTTTAAAGCAAAATTTGCTCTTTTTTGTTCAAGAGTTTGCCTCATTATTCACCCCCAATTAATATATTAATACATTTAACCGCACACCAGCCCATTCCAACTGTTTCATTACCGCCAATCTGGATATAATCGTTTAGAATGGAATCCAACTTAGAAACGATATCAAGAGTTTCATCTCCATTTCTTGGTTTCATCACAAAAATCATAGAATAAAAAAGTGTATCAATAGGTAGACTTTCTTCATACCATAAATTATTACTGGTTTTATTATCTTCTAGAACTATTCGCGCTGAAACCTGTGTGCCGTAGCTAATAAGATATTTAAAATCTTCATCATTAATAATTACAATATGTTTTTGCATTTTATCTTTTATGGGTTGATAAATTGGATTATCAGGTAATAATTTTATAATTTCATCAATCCATTTTTTTACTTCATCTCTTTTTGAATCATTAACTGAAAAAGACATTTCTTCTAGAATTAATTTATCTTTTAGGTTTGTATTATCACTTACAAGTACTGTTTCAATTGTAACATCTAAATCTTGTAAGTTATCATAACTTTTATTTTTTAGAATACTGAAATCTCTTTTAAGTTTGTTTAAAATACGAGGGCAGGTTATCCAGACATAAACATCCGTTAAAGAACGAACTGGAAATGCAAGAATTCTTGCATCAGTAATTCCAATTGAACCTGCATGTTCAGTATTTTTTGGTCCAAAAATAATATTAACTTCTTCTGGAGATAAAGCTTTTTCAGCAGTTTCACGTATTGCTCCTTTTAATCCGGAAGAATGTATGATTGAAAAATCTGTATGTTTTTCTCTTTGTATTGGCAAATCTATGCTTCGAGTTGTAATTCCAGTTCCAGGATGAAGCGATGTTTCAGCAAATAATCCCATTAATATGCCTTTTTCAAACATTTTTTACACCTCCCTAAAATATATTGGCCATATCCAATATTGCAATTTTGTCCTATTTTCCCTTCATGAAATATATTACAATTATCCAATGCTTCAAGATAATAGACGCTTCCTGCTGGAATGTAACTTTTCATTGGTTTTACAGCTTTTTTTACAATATCCCAGCCTCCTATTTTAACTGCTCTTCCAACACAACCTGATATAAATTTGAATTTATTATTCTGGATAGTAATTTCATTTTTATTATTAGATTCAAATGGTCCCCAATTATTATTAAAATCAGATGGCTGTAATAACAATAATTTGATTGGTTCGCCTTTTTTTATTTCTAAAGGCTTAATAATATCAGTGTCTTCTTCGATTTCTAATTTGCATAATTTCCCTTCACCGCCGACTTTCATAAATGAATTATTTAATTTCTCTAATATTGTTTTATCCACTCCATCAACAAGCACTCCTATTTTAACGTTATCTTTAAATCTTAGAGGGACAATTGAATATAAATTTCCTTTTTCAATTTTATGAGTTTTATAATCCCTTTCTATTCCGACTTTGGGTTCTTTTTCATAAAAATTTTTATCTTCTAAAATTTTTGTAGGAATAATTCCTTTTTCCATATAAGCTGATAAATCATCTTTATTTATCCAGCCTTCTATAATTTCAAAAGCTCTATAATCACTGTTTATAGGTTTTGTTGGAAGTTGTATATTCCCCAGATCACAAGGAATCGAATCTGATGGAACTAAGGAAAATAGTTCTTTCCTTTGTCGTTCTTTAGCTAAATCTAATGGTGCTGGATAATATGGAACATTATTTTTTACTAAATAATGTCCAAAGAGCTTAAGAGAAACATTTTTATCGCGATTTAAAGGTGAACCGATTGTATTGGGTAAAATACATTTCTTAAAATTGTCACATTCAGTGCAACGGCAATCCCCAAATTTTTTAATATCTATGCAATTTGACTGTAAAATAGCACTTCTCACAATCCCGAACATTGTTTCCGGATAAGGAGGAAAAATAGACTCAAGATATCCTGTTTCACCTTTGTCTATCGAAAATCCGTCTCTGAAAAATAAAGTATCCAAAGGCTCAAATAGCCATTTTTGCATTTTATATCATCTCCTTTTCGGCAAGGAATTTAATAAGCAGCAATCCATCATATGAAAGTTTATTTTCATCTTTCTGTATAATATCCATAATTTTTGAGATTCTATCTTCAGCAATTTCTTTCTTTTCAGAGTCAGTTGTCCCTGAATTACTTACTCCTCTTGTTTTTAAATATTCTGCAACAAGAAGCTGCTTTCTTTTATCATTATCAATTGGTTCCAGTATTGGCATTAAATCAATAATTTTATAAATCAATCCTTTTGAAATTTCTTTTTTCTTAAAACTTTCTTTTAATTCTAATATTTTGGGAACAAAATCATTAGAATCTTTTCCCCATTTTTTACCAAATGTTAAAATTGGTCCGCCGCGTTTCCAAATTCTTACTGCAAAAGCATTACGATCAATTTCCTTTTTAGCTGTTTCATCAATCAGTGTATGAGCATCCTTAATAATAGCTCTTAAAGCAGTATTCATATGAGCATAAACAATTCCAGCGCTGATTGTCCCTTCTTTATTATTAAAAATATTAATAGCTTCTTGCTTAAAAGCCTTAATGTAAGCATCTTTAAGTTCTTTTGCGCACTCTAAAGCAGTACTAACCGGTAATAGACATAAAACATCATCTCCGCCAGCATAGATCAATTTACCATAATTTTTTTCTACAATGTCATTTACCTTTGTATTAAAAAAAGCCAACGCATTTGAGATATTTATTTGTTCGTTTTTGTAATTTGAAAGAAGAGCGCCCATATTATCACCATCCATAATTAACATGGCATAAAAGGGAGTAGGTTTTGAATCAACGCTTTTGGTCAATTTCTTTAGAGCATTCAATATCAATAGCTTTTCTCTTTTTTTTTCATCAAGTAAGAAATTATCTTCATTTTGTAACGCTTCTTCAAAAAATACATCACCTGTAAATTTAGCTATATTATTAAATTCATCATGACCTATTAGTAATTTTGATATCTTTTTAATTTTTGTAGCTTCTTCATCATGAGGAACTTTAACTTCTTCAGCAGTATTAATGAAATTTTCAAGCTTTTCTTTTATATCATTATTCTGAATAGCTTTCTCCAACACATTTATTATCCAATCTACTGCGCTCATAAAAGAAGTTGAGGGGTAATTTGAATATACTTCCCAACCAATGGCCTCTTTTGCAATTAACGGGAATATTCTTTTTATTGTGCAGATTGCACAGAGTCTTTCATCCCCTTCTTTTGAAAAATGAAATCCTTTTTTACCATTAAATTGTTCAGCAACTCCTTCCACCATTCTTTTAGTTCTGTTCGAGGATAATTTTCTTTAGGACTTAAAGCTTCTCGTTCACCGCATTGTGTGCATTTTTCTCCAGGTTCTTCAGAAGGGATATGTGCCCTTAAATTTTTTCTCATATCAAGCAAATAACCTTCATTACCAATAATCCACATAATTTCCCAAAGGTTTTTTACTTGTCTTTCCCAGACTTTAACTATGTGTGGATAATTTGCATTACCTTGCTTTTTAAATTTTTCTAGTGCATTAATTGCTATTATTCCCCACACTTTTATAATTTCATTATCTGCTTTTTTAGCAACAACATCAGGATTTTTTGCGCAAGCTTTAAATCTATTGGGTAACGATCCCACACGCGCTGCAATATCATCTTTATCTTTTGGTCTTTTAGTATCATCTGTTATTGCCAGGAATAAAGCATCTTTATTAATATTTGGGAACTCAATTTCACCACCATTATCAATAATTGTTTTTATGGTAATACCTGACAAATATGAAAGTAAATATGAGCCTGACCATAGATCGCGTGTACGACGCGATTGAGAAATAAAACCCTGCACAGGACCAAGTGAAAAATGAAATGGTTGTTTACTCACAATTAATCTCCATGTAATTATTTTTTGTTAAATAAGTGCAAAAATCATTTAGAATATTTGATGGTTTTATTTCAATTAAATCTTTAACATTTTTATTTATTTCTGCATTAACTTTTTCCTCTGGAGCAAGCAATGGAGCATCAAGCAAAGTAAAAAACGGGTAGCATTTTCCATCGATCTCAACTATTCTAATAAATAAAGGGGAAGCGCTTCGTTCATGCGATTCCCCTTGAAAAATAGCTTTTTTATTTTTATAACCTGCTTTATCTAATGACGAATATTGGAATGTCAGGGGAAGACCGAAAAAACAACGTTCTGGAGCATTTGATAATTTAATAGGATTTACCTTTGGTTCTAAAGGAAGTTCCTGTGGAGATTTTTGGTTTGCCCGGTAAATCTTTTCTTTTTTTGCAAGATGATTTTTTACATTTTCATAATCTGATGAACTACGATTACGAAAACTCTGCATTGCTATCCCTGCTTTAAATAATGCCATCTCCCATGAAAAATATTTTCTAAATTTTTTTTGTCCTTCTGAAGAAATATAAAATTTAGTATTATTACTAAGTATAGTATGAGCATTATTCAATTCTTCAGGATACCATTTTTTTATTTTTATTACTCCTTCTTTAAATTTTTGTATCCATGAATCAATTGTTTTTTCGTTATGGGTATTAGGTAAACTTAATCCTTCAGGAATAGGTTGATTGTTAAGCTTCCAATCCATTAAAGCAACCGTACCCAAACCGCGTCTTGAGCGACTGCCTAATCCACCAACATGACTAAGTAACCAGATACTGGCAATTAAAGCTTTTTTGCAATTATCTGAAACATTTGGTTTAAATATAAATTTTAATTTGACATCTTTACCTGAAGATATATATTTTCTGCGAGTATCGCCCATTTTTAAAGAAAATGATAAATATCTGACTCCGTTAAGTGTCCACTCTTTTTTATTTTCTTCAGAAATATTTTTAGGTGCTTTTGGGTGAACTTCATCTAAATCTTTATAGTCATTAGGATCCCATTTGTTCTCTTCATTAAGATTTTCTTCCAACATTATCCCAAAACATCCCTGCCCATGCCCCATACTCCCAAATATTTTTTCTTCCCATGTCGGAGATTTTTTTTGTCCATCAAAAGGTTTATTATATTCCGGATCAATCGCCCTATACCAGAATCGTAACGCGCCTTTAATTGACGATGCTCGGAGTTCTGCGGATTCATTAGGATTAGCGCCGCCTAAAAAAAGCGGAGTAACTGTTTTGAGTGTAACGGTAAGTTCTTCCATGAATCATTCTCCTGAAAAATTATATAGAATTAAAATTCATTTTAATATCATTTCAGGTGCTATTGACTTTGTTTAACTATAAAAGTCAAAATTATACAATAAATATTATTATAATTTGAAAAAAATATTTAGTCAAGATTTTTGTTAAAAAGGAATTATAGTACAGGAAGCAAATATGGGAATGAAATGCCTGGTGTCAGAGTGTCAAAGAGTAAGAGTGTAAGAAATCAAGAAGTCAGAGAAATAACTCTGACGCTCTGACACTTTGACTCTTTATCCCCCGTCCTTCTTTTGAGCAATTAAAAAATCCTTAAGTGCGCCTTTCCATCCTTCAGAATAAAAAAAATCATACCATCCATTATTTAATTCATGCAGTATTGCTTTTACACGCATATATCTTGGTTTTTTATGGATATTAGTGCGGAATACAAGATGATTAACTTTAGCTTCTATTAAATTTAAAGGTCGTAAATCAGGGAAAGTATCAGTTTTAAGAAGTTCATATGCAGCGCGCCATTTATTTAATTCATTTTCATAGGCTTCAGGTGCGCCAATTAAAAAATTCCATATTCTTTTAAAAAAATTATTTTCACGTAAACCTGCTGCCTGCGCTTGATGAATTCGATAGCGAATAAGCGGTTCGTTAATTTTCACAGCCTGAATATTTTTTAAACTTGAAATATATGCAATCCACTCATCATGCATCCATAGATCCGGTACTGGCAATACCATTTGTCTGATTTCGGATCTAAATGCCATTGTAGCGCCTGTCACAACATTTTTTCTAATTAAAATCAATTCCCTTTCATTAGAACCTCTGGGGAAAACTGCCTGTTTATCTTTGCTAAAACCCGCACGCTCCCATAAGCTCGATGAAATTTCTTCTCCTTTGTCATTTATTAAAATCCCATCTGAAAACACATATCCAGCAAGAGGATTATCATAAAAAATTTTTTCGATAATTTGTAATTTATCCTGGCTCCAGATATCATCCTGATCTGACAATATAATAATATTGCCCGAAGAACGAAAAATTGCCTGTTCAAAATTTTTACATGCGCCAAGATTTTTAGTATTGAAGAAAATAGATATAGAGAATTTAGCTTTTTTTGCATATTCATTAAGTATTTCAAGTGTAGTATCTAATGAACCATCATCACATATAATCATTTCATCTGGAAGGCGGGACTGATTGAGGATGCTATCAAGTTGTTCCTTTAAAAATCTAGCACCATTATAAGTGCACATAACAACTGAAAGACATAAATGGTTTATAATTTTATTGGACATAGTTTATTGACATCCAGACAAGTTCATTTAATTACCCTGCAGCAGACAGACTGGGTCAAATCAATTTATATTAATTACTAAATAAAATTTAAAATT
>CAYWFU010000077.1:0-15230 GCA_964457585.1 uncultured bacterium
TCTTCATTTTCAGAAAAATTTTTTGAAATTATTAATGCAATTTTTAGTTCTTCTAAAGCTTCTTTTTTCATCCCTAATTTAAAATATGTTTTTCCAAGGTGATATCGAACAACCGGGTGTTTTGGAGCTTTTTTTACAGCTTTTTTAAATGTTGTCAGTGCCTCGTTATACATACCTTTCTGAAAATACACAAATCCGATTGTATCATTAATTTCACCTTTGTCAGGCGCAAGTTTATCAGCTTTTTGAGCATACATCAATGCTTTGTCCAGGTCCTTATTGTTTTTAGCGTAAATATAAGCAAGATTATTATATGGTATTGGTGAAAGTTTATTGATTTTTTCAGATAGACTAATTGCTTTTTCATACTCACTAATAGCAAGATCAACCCTTTTTCCTTTTTCATAAATTAGAGCTAAATCTAAATGAAATAAAGGAAATTCCGGACTGATATTAATTCCTTTTTGAAGATAAAAAATTGCTTTATCTGAATTTTTTTTAACCATATAAAGTTTTGATAAATTCTGGTATGCAGGCAGATATTTTTCATTTATTTTTAAAATTTCTTCGATTTTTTTAATAGCCAGATCATATTTGCCGTTCACTTCGTAAATTGATGCCAAATTCATTCTGGCAGAAATTGTTTCAGGATTGTCTTTAATAGTATTTTCTAATGTAGAAGTGGCAAGTTGAATATCTTTTTTACTTAAAGCTGCAAGACTAATTATTGTTTGTGAAACTAAATTTTTTGGTTCAATAGCAAGAACTTTTTTAGCTGCATCAATAGATTCTTCATTTAATCCTTTTCTTAAATAAAGAGATGAAAGAGTTAATATCGAATAAACAGATTTTGGATCATCTTTAACTTTTTTTCTAAATTCATCAATAAGTATATCCAATTTCCCTTTTGCTATGTAAGCATTTATTAATAGACTTTGTGCTTGGATATTTTTAGAATCTTGTTTAAGTATTTTTTGGCTTTCTACAAGAGCCTTGTCAAACCATTCTTTTTTTAAATATAAGATAGATAAATTATATCTGGCACCAATATGTTCCGGATCTATATTTATAGCTTCTTTTAACTCATTTATAGCTTGTTCTTCCTGATCTGAACCCAAAAGAGCCATACCTAAAAGATAATGGGCTTCGGCAGTTGGACTAATTTCTATAAGCTTCCAAATATACTCTTTTGCTTCTTTATATTCCTTTTTAGAAACTAATCCAATCCCGATAATATAATACAATTCAGGACTATTAGGAAATGCTTGTAAAAGAGCTTTCGCTTCGATAACAGCTTGATTATAATTACCGGTTGAGAGATGAATATTGGCTATACTAACATAAGCTGGAAGGAAATTTGGATTTACTTTAATAGCATTTTTAAATTCGGTTAAAGCTGCATCTAAATTATTTTTTTTGAGTAATAATTCACCCTTAATTGAAAAAAGGAGAGGATTTTTAGGTTGGATTTTAAAAGCTGTACTAATTTCCAGTTCAGCTTTATTCATCTCATTAAATTGCAAATATATCTCTGAAAGAAATACATAAGAATCAATAAAATCAGGATTTATTTTTTTTGTTTCTTCCGCTGTTTTTATTGCATCATCTATTTTCCCTTGATTTTTATAGATGACAGCTAAAAGAAAATTACCTTGTTCGTTTTTAGGTTCATTTTTTAATATCTCTTTACATATATTAATACTATTTTCAAATTCTCTTTGCGATAAATAAATATAGGCTAAAGATAATTTTGCATCATTCATTTTTGGATTCAAACTAATAGCTTTTTTAATTTCTTCTATTGCTAATTTATTTTGTCCTAAAGACTGATATACAATACCAAGATTATAATAAGCTTTATCAGATTTAGGGTCAAGTTCAATAGCTTTTTTAAAATATTCTATTGCTTCAGCTTTTTTACCATGCTTAAGAAAAAGAAACGCCTGTTCAATAGCTGTATCTCTTTGCGATGATTTACTGCATCCGAAAATACAAAAAAATATTATAACTAATATCAATATTTTATCTATATTTGGTTTAATGCAAGCATTGATTTTCATTTTGACTCCTATGATAAATCAGGTTAAGGCTAAGGGTTAGGTTAAGGAAAAGATAAAACCAAAAATCAATATAATGATTTAAATCTTTCCTCAACCTTAACCTCAACCTCATTTCCTTTTTTCCATTTATTTTCCTAACGCCTTTTGTTATATTATATCATTTTCCAAATAAAAAGCAAAAATTTTTCGGTTGAAATATAAATTATTAAATGATATAATTTTAAAAAAGGATATTATATGAATTATTGGAAAATTGAATCCTTCCTGCTTATGTTATTTTTTATATTAATTTTTTCTCTTAATTGCGCAGAAAAAAAAGAAGATAGTAATATAACAGTAATCGATTCTACCGCACCTTCTGCGCCTTCAAATTTAATGGCTTATGCAACTACAGGGATAATTAATTTAAATTGGATGAAAAGCATGGAAAATGATGTTGCAAAATATAGATTATATAGAAGTACTTCATCAATTCTCAATTTAAAAAATATAAACTTTTCAAATCATCAAAAACCAAATTTTCATGAAAATGGTTATATTGAAGAAAAAGGAACATCTTTTTCTGACACAGATGTTGAAGTTGGAATTACTTATTATTACCGAGTCAGCGCTTTTGATAGCAGTAATAATGAAAGTAATAAATCTAATCAAATTATTATAACATATGGGGATCTTGTTCCGCCTGCTAAACCTTTGGACTTAAAAGCTATTGAAGGTTTAAAAAAAGGTGAGATTTCATTAACATGGACTGCAAATAGTGAATCTGATTTAATGGGTTACAATATCTATATTTCCGCAAATAGCAAAACTTATTCATATTTAGCAACTAGTACAACAAACTCTTATGCAGTAACTGATTTAAAACCCGGTATTGAGTACTTTTTATTTATTACAGCTGTAGATACAGCCAGCAATGAAAGTTTATACAGTAATATTGTTGTTAGTACTGCATATGGGGATATTATTGCTCCAGCTAAACCAGTTGGGATTTCAGCTCAATCAGGAAATTTTGCGGGAGAGATTTATTTAGCATGGACAGGTAATACTGAAACTGATTTTTTAGCATATAATATTTATATAGCAGCTCAAGGCGGAAGTGATTTTGCTTTTTTAGCCAGTCCGCAAGAAAATTATTATACTATAAAAGATCTTTCACCTGGTAAAGGTTATTTTTTTAAAATTTCAGCAATTGACAGTTCAAATAATGAAAGTGAATATAGTGAACAGGTTTTTGCCAAAGCAAAAGGAGATAACACTGCTCCTTTGGCTCCAACTGATCTATCAGCAAATCAAGGAGATGCTACGGGGAAAATTATTTTAAACTGGAAAGCAAATACAGAAACAGATATTAAAAAATATAAAATTTATCTGTTATCTACCAGTGAAAATGTTTTTTTTAACATTGATAATACAGTTGGAAATCCTCCTGATACAACTTATATTGCCACAGGATTAGTTAGCGGGACTACTTATTTTTTTAAAGTATCAGCGGTTGATGACTCAAAAAATGAAAGTGAATTAAGTAATCTTACAGGTGTCAAAGCACCATAATTCTATTTATATAATGAAAAAAAATAAAATAATATTTTTTCAATTTTTAATTCTATTAATCACAGTTAATCAAATTTATAGCAGTCCAATTTTTACACCTGCTTATAATTTTATTTCTCCTGGTGAACTGAAGTTCAATTTAAAGGAAATTTATTCAGATGAAAAGGATACAAAAAATAAAAAAGTAATTAAAAATAGCAATACAAATTTTGAATTAAATTTCGGTCTTTTAAAAAATCTTGAATTAGATTTTTCTATTCCATACACCGTACTAAAAAAAGCATTTTTACTCAACTATTCAGAAGAGAGAAGGGGATGGAATGATAGCCGAATATATTTAAAATATCATATTTTTTCAAATCAAAATTATATTCTTTCAGATCGCGATCTGGATGTGGCATTGCAATTAGGCGGAAAATTAAAAACAGGTGAAAAAGTTAAGGGATTGATAGATAGAGAAAATGAACTACTCATATCTCTTTTAGGACAATACGAAGCAGGAATATGGAATGGACATGATTATTATATCTATTTTAATTTTGGAACATGGTTGCCAGTTATCGAAGATTACACATATGAAAATATTTTTCAATATGATTGTGCATTTGAATATGTAGCAACCCAAAAAATCATTTTGCTTTTAGAAACTAATGGTAATAAAATAAAAAATAATGATATTGTTTATGTTGCACCTGGATTGCGATTTAAACCAAATTCATCTTTAGAATTTATATTTTCCATAGCAGGCAATACTAATAAAATTGATGGTTATCTAAATACTAAAACTATTGCCGGGATAACCTATACATTTTAATACTAATGGAGTCAGAAGTTTTATGATAAAAAAGACTATCACTGTTATATTTTTATTAATACTTTTTATTTCAATTTTTAAATTAAAAATAGAAAATATATATGCATCTTCTCTAAATACTCAAAAATCTGATGCTGATATTAATAGTTATAAACTTCAGATTGAAGATAAAATAAGAATTTCAGTATGGGGATATCCTGATTTAGACAGAGTAGTTGCAATTTTACCTGATGGAATTATAAGCTTTCCTCCTTTAACTGAAAAAATTTCAGTTATTGATTTAACAATAACAGAACTGGAAAACTTATTAACTCAAAAGCTCACAAAATATTTAAAAGATATTAAAAATGTTCAAGTAAGCGTACTTGAATATCATGGCACAAAAGTTTTTATTCTTGGACAGGTATTGCAGCCAGGGCAGTATTCTTTTGCAATAATGCCTAATGTTCTGGGTTTAATTACCCGAGCTGGAGGCTGCACATCAGATGCATCATTGCGTGCAATCAGGATTTTACGCGGTAATATGGAAAAACCTGAAGTTATATTAGTTGATCTTGATAAGTTTTTGCAAACTGGTGATACAAATTTACTACCAATACTAAAATCTGGAGACACTGTATATGTACCAAGATTAGGTGAAGAAGGTAAATTAGTAGAAGAAAGAAAACGCGGTGAAATGAGACGTAAAACAATTAATATAATTGGGGAAATAAAAGCCCCAGGTGTTTATTCAATAGAAGAATCACTTGAATTAATAGATGTTATCTCGCGTGCGGGAGGAACAACACTATTTGCAGAATTGAATAATATAAAAATAGTATCATATGAAGAAGGACTGCCCAATATAAAAAATGTAAATTTTAATGATTATGTAAATAGCGGAAATTTATCAGGCAATCCAATGATTAAGGCTGGTGATACTATTATTATACCAACATTTTTTTATGAAGGACCAATGCATCGCGAAATAGAACCAAAAGGTAATACCATCTTTGTTCTTGGTGAAGTTTATAATCCAGGAGCATATCAAATTGGAGTTAATAAGAATGTCTGGAATATGATCCAATTATCAGGAGGGGTCACTCCTGAAGCATATCTTAATAAAATAAAAATTATTAAAGGTGAAACAAGCAAAGAATATCCAAAAACAATAAAATTAGATATCACAGAAAACTTTAAAAAAAGTGATTTTTCTAATCTGCCCGCATTAGAATCAGGAGATACTGTTGTCATCCCAAAACAAACACACTTCTGGCGAGAAACAGTTAAATTTTTCTCTGAAGTGGCAATTATAGTAGGAGTGGTGAATCTTTTTAACAGATAATAAAAATGCATATTTTATTCATAACACCTTATTTTCCATCTTTAATTAGAGTTCGGTCATATAATTTTATCAAAGTATTAAAAAAGCAAGGGCATTCTATTCATCTTGTTTCTCTTGTGCAGGATAAAAAAGAATTAATAGATCGTCAGTCAATAGAAGATGATTGTGAAAAAGTTGATAAAATTTATCTTTCTTTATACAAATCCTTGTGGAATTGTTTAAAATATCTATTTTTTCCTGTTGCCTTACAAGCTGCATATTGTTTTTCTGATAAGATGAAAAATCATATTGAAAATCTTATCAATGAAAAAAAATTTGATGTTGTTCATGTTGAACATATAAGAGGATCACATTTTTTAAATAAAAATGTTTCAATACCCGCAATTTTTGATTCAGTAGATTGTATTACTGCTTTATATAAGCAATTTGCAAATAGTAACCGATCATTGCTGATGATTTTAGTTAGTTATATTGAATGGAAAAAATTACGTATCTATGAACCAAAAGAGTGCAATAAATTTGATAAAGTACTTGTTACTTCTGATGCGGACAATATTGAATTGAAAAAATTAAATATTAGTCTTCCAATACAGATAGTAACAAATGGAGTAGATTTAAATTATTTTAAACCTGAAAATAATGAAATTGAACCCTATTCAATTGTTATGACCGGCAAAATGAGTTATTTTGCTAATGAATTAGCAGCGCTTTTTTTATTAGAGGAAATTTGGCCAAAAATAAAAGAAAAAGTTCCGCAGGCAAAATTATATATAGTTGGAAATAAACCAGGTATAAAAATAAAAAGATTTGCGTCATCAGATGTAATTATAACAGATTATGTTACTGATATTCGACTATATTTGGCAAAAGCAAATATGGTTGTAGTTCCAATTGTAGTTGGTGCCGGAGTCCAGAATAAAATTCTCGAAGCAATGGCAATGGGGAAAGCAATTGTAGCAACCAGTAAAGCATGTGAAGCATTTTCATCAAATATTAGAAATTGTTTAATAATAAAAGATATGCCGCAGGAATTTTCCGATGAAGTTATAAATTTATTTAATAATATTGAACTGGTTAAATCTTTAGGATTAAAATCACGTAATTTTGTTGAGCAAAATCATGACTGGGATAAAAAAGGTGTTGAATTATTTAAAATTTACGAATCAATCAAAATGTTAAAAATAGGAACGGACAATAAATGAATATCGAAGATAATCGCAGAGCAATATTTATTTTTTTTATGGTAGTTTTAGATACTTTTCTTATAAGCTGCGCCTATATCCTGGCTTATAAAGTAAAAATTAATTTTGATATATTCGGTGTTAAAGCTGGAGTAGGTAGTGCTGACTATGGCAGCATATATCCTATACTTATTTTTTCATGGTTAGCTATCCTAAGTGCTATGCGGCAATATGAACCAAGAAGAAGATGGGGAATTGATGAAATATTTTTTTCCATTACAATTTGTGTAACGATTGGTACATTTTTTATTTTAGCTTATTTATATGCGACACATCAACTTATATTCTCAAGATTACTTTTATTTTTATTATGGTTTTTTGGAGTTGTTTTTTTAAGTGGGGCCAGACTTATTATCCGATATACTTTGAGACTATTTGCAAAAAAAGGAACTATAATCGTCAAAAAAGTTCTTATTGCAGATTGGGGTGAAGCAGCAAGAAGATTAATATGGCAATATAAATTTCATCCGGAAATATTATATAAAGTCGTTGGATTCGTTTTTGATAAAGATTTTAAAATTACATCTGAAATAAAAGATAAAATAGAGAAATTTACTGAAAAAGGAATACTCGGATCAATTGATGAAGTAAGTAAAATTGCAATACAGGAAAATGTTTCTCTTGTAATTTTAACAGGTTCAGCTCTTAGAAAAGAAAGACTGAAGGAAATTTTTGAGACTTTATGGAAAAAAAATATTGAAGTAAGAATTGTTCCTGATATTTTTGAATTAGCTCCGCGCTGCATGAGCTATGATGAAATTAATGGGATTCCAACAATTGGATTTAGAGACATGCCGATGTTAGGCTGGGAAGCTGTAGCCAAACGTTTTTTAGATATTATCGGATCATTTTTTGGATTAATTTTTTTATCACCTTTATTTTTTATTATAGCGATTCTGATAAAAAAAGAATCTTCCGGTCCTATTTTTTTCAGTCAAGAAAGAATTGGACAAAATGGAATGGGATTTAAAATGTATAAATTTCGAAGTATGTATCAGGAAGCAGCAAAAGGACCTCCTGTCAAAGTACAAAAAAATGACAACCGGGTAACAAAAATTGGGGAGTTTATTCGCAGAACTAGCATTGATGAATTACCGCAATTATTTAATGTTTTAAAAGGTAACATGAGTCTGGTAGGACCGCGTCCGGAAACATATTTATATGTGCAGGAATACAGTGAATGGAATAAAAGACGTTTATATCTTAAGCCAGGACTTACAGGACTTGCACAGGCAAAAGGAATTAGAGGAAATACTTCTATTGACGAAAAGACTAAATATGATATAGAATATATGGAAAATCAATCGTTGCTTTTAGATATAAAAATTTTAATTATGACGGTATTTACATTATTTTCTCATAAAGAAGCGTATTAAATTAAGGGCTTGCGAAAAAATAACTTGGTATTTTAGCGCCCAGATTTGGGTTAGATTTGCCCGATTAGAAAGTGGCAAAAGCTGAGTAATAGTGAACTATTTCGATGTTTTTGCCACTTTCTAATCGGGCAAAGATAGCCTGAAGATGGGATGCTAAAATGCCAAGTTATTTTTTCGCAAGCCCTAAGCCTGATAAATCAGGCAACTGCAAAAATTTCAATGTAGTTGCTCGATTTATCGAGCGTATTAAATTCCAGAAAGACAAAATATGAATATTCAAAATACATTATCATCTAAAAATAAACTTTATTATCCAATCTTTCTTTTTTTTTCAGTTATAATTTTATATCTTCCTGTATTTTATAAACTATTTTATTGGTGGGAGAGTGATGATAATTATAACCATGGTGTTCTTATACCTATTGTTACAATTTATTTAATTTGGAAAAAAAGAGATATTTTTAAAACTATAGAAGCTGAATCTTCTAAAATAGGAATTTTTTTAATAGCTTTAGGTATTATTTTAAATCTAATTGGAGCAAGAGTTGAATTTTTGCGGGTATCAGTTTTTTCTTTTATCTTTATTATTTTTGGTCTTCTTCTTTATGGTTACGGAAAAGAACTAACTCAGGAATTATTATTCCCAATTTGTTTTCTTTTGATAATGATTCCAATTCCATATATTGAAACTTTAACTTTACCTTTGAAAATTTTTGCCACACAAGCATCAGTGGGTTTTATTAGATTTATAAATATTCCAGCAGTGCGTGAAGGAACAGTTATTTATCTTAAAAATTTTTCTCTTGAAGTAACCACTGCATGCAGCGGATTAAAATCTATTGTACTTGTAACTACAATAGGAATACTTTATGCATATATGACACAGACACAATTTCTAAAACGCTTATCTATTTCTTTATTATCAATTTTAATAGCAATATTAGCAAATATTTCAAGAATTATTTTAACAGCTTTTTTAGCTGCAAATTTTAGTGATAAGATTGCTTTTAAATTTAATCATGATTTTTCTGGTATTTTTGTTTTTGTTATTGCTGGCGCTATGTTAGTAATTGCAGGGGAGATTGCAGATTGGATATTTCAAGAAAAAACTTCTGGATTTTAATAAGTATTTTTGTCGTATTATCTATTCTAATTTATCCAATATCTTTTAAGGATAGAATCTGGCCGGATGATCTTTATCTGGAGAAGGTTCCATTACAGATTGGTGATTGGAAATCTATTTCTGATTTACCTATAAGCGAAGATTTTTTCCCTGAAACACGTGAAACAAGAAAAGTAGGGGTTAAAGCTTTGAATAGGGAATATACTGATAGCAAAGGAAATTCCATATGGTTATATATAGGTTATTTTAATTACAAAGAAGGACCTGCGCATCATAATCCTGCAAGATGCTTTTTTTCGCAAGGTTGGACATTTATTGATGAGAGTATGGAAGATATTGCAGTAAAAGATAAAAATGAAAAGATAAATAAAGTTTTTGTTCAAAAAGGTGTGACCCAGCAGATCGCTTTATATTGGTATCAAATTGGAAATAATATTTTTTCAGATGATTTCAAACATCAGTTTAAGCTTCTGCTAAATAATTTGATCAGTGGCCGTTCAGATGGAGTGGTAATTAGTATTACCAGTGATAATATAAGCGGTAATATAAAAAATATAGTTGCTTTTCAAAAAGAATTTGCAAAAGAAATAATACCTTTAATTCCACAATATATACCAAAATAAGCCTTATCAGGAGAAAAAATGGCAAAAATTTTAGTAACAGGCGGTGCAGGATTTATTGGTTCTAATTTAGTAGATAAATTGATTGATTTAGGAAATGATGTTGTAGTAATTGATGACCTGTCAACCGGATTTGTTGAAAATATAAATAAAAGAGCAAAATTTTATCAAATTGATATAAGAGATAAAAAAATTGATGAAATATTTGCTATAGAGAAACCAGATTTTGTTGATCATCATGCAGCGCAAATGGATGTGAGAAGATCAATACAAGAACCAGAATACGATGCAGATGTGAACATTTTAGGTTCTTTAAATATAATTGAAAAATGCAAAAAATATAAAGTAAAAAAAATGATTTATATATCAACAGGAGGAGCAATTTTTGGTGAACCTGAGTATTTACCTGTTGATGAAAAACATCCTGTGAACCCGATTTCTCACTATGGTGTTTCAAAACATACAGTTGAACACTATTTATTTCTTTATAACTATCTATATGGTCTGAATTTTACAGTACTGCGTTATCCAAATGTTTTTGGCCCCCGTCAGAACCCGCATGGGGAAGCAGGCGTTAATGCTATTTTTATCGGCAAAATGCTGAAAAATGAAGTCCCGACTATTTATGGTAATGGGGAACAATTGCGTGATTATATATTTGTTGGGGATATAGTTGAAGCAAATATTTTAGCTTTAACTAATGGGAATAAAGGATATTATAATATTGGTTCATTTAAAGGGACTTCTGTAAATGAAATTTATAAAATTCTTCAAAAAATATTAAATTTTAACAAAGAACCAATTTATGTCCCGGAACGCGCTGGAGAAGTAAATAAAATTTATTTAAATGGCAGTCTGGCGAAGAAAGAACTTGGATGGTCACAAAAAGTATCATTTGAAGAAGGCTTAATTAAAACTGTGGAATGGTTTAAAGCTAAGCCCTAACATAGGAGATTATAAATGCTATTCGATATTACGGAAATAAAAAATAAAAGCAAAGAAAATTTTGAAGAAACATGGAAAGAAACAGCTAATCTTATACCCCAGCATGGCAGATTTATGGAGTGGGAAAAAAAGCAGGGAAAAGAACATCCATTGATAGCTATAAGTGAAAAATTCAGAGAGACTTTTTTGAATTATGGATTGGATGAGATAGTAAATACTGCGATAATCGAAGAAGGAGATATCTATAGGCAATATGGACCAGAAGCTCCGGTAATTCTGGATAGAGTATTTTTTCTTGCTGGATTGCCAAGAGCGGATATAGGTGTAGGAAAAAAAGAGAAAGAACAGATTTTGGAAATTTTTCCGGAATTTAATAAATTTGAAGAATTGCAGAAAATTTTCAGAGAATATAAAAAAGGTGATATTGAAGCTGATAATTTAATCGAGATTATGGTCAATCGTTTAAATATAAACGAGGATATTGCTACAATTATTCTTGATCAGGTTTTCATTGAATTAAAACAGCTTAAACCGCAATCAACCAGATTAACTTTACGTTCACACATGACTGCTTCATGGTTTGGGGTAATAAGCAATTTAATACATAAAGAAGAATTGCCTCTAAAACTTTTTTCAATTGGATCGAGGTTCAGACGTGAACAGCGATTGGATGCGAGTCATTTATATGAGAGCACAAGCGCTTCAGTGGTTATTGTTAGCAAAAAAATGAGCGTGGAAGATAGTTTTGATTTTACAATAAAAATTTTAAAAGATATGGGATTTCCTGATGTTAAATTTCAGAAAAAAACAGTAACAAGCAAATATTATGCGATAGGTACAGAGTATGAAGTTTATGCTAATTTTAATGGTGAATTTTTGGAAATTGCAAATATCGGATTTTATTCACCTGTAGCTTTAGCTAATTACGATATCCCTTATTATGTATTTAATCTTGGTTTTGGCGTAGAGCGCATGGCTATGATTTTAAATAATGTCCAGGATATACGTAAACTTGTTTATGGATATTCTTATGAACAATTGAATTTTACAGATGATGAAATTGCAAAATTGATAAGTTATGAAAAAATATCGGAATCCAATGCAGATATAGACATTATAAATAAAATTTATGACACTGCATATAAAAATAAGGATAAAATTGGACCTGTTGAAATTAAAGTTTTTGAAAACAAATTAGAAGGAAAAAATGTTGATGTAATTTTATATAATTGGGATGAAGGCAAACCATTATTAAGTAAAGCAACATTTAATAATATATATATTTATAAGGGCAATATATATGGATTACCTGATTCATATGAACAACTTCCGGAAAAACTTAAAGAAGTTTTCAGTAAAGGAATCAAAACAGATATTAATTTTATGAAAGGTGTTTTATATTCATTGGTAAATGAAATTAAAACTAATATGAAATCATTTGATATAAAATATAAAATGATAAAAAGACCTTCGGAAATAAACATAAGAATTCCTGATACGCTTAATAGATTTATAAAAAATAGTAATAATAAAATTGAGGTTAAAGGCCCATTGTTTTTTGGATTTAAGGTTAATATTAATTAAGAGGTTATTAAAATGAGCAAAATTTATTCACAAAAAATAATTTATTTAATTCTTTTAGGAATTCTTTTTTCAGGTTGCAGCAAAATAAAAATTAAAGAGCAGAAATCCGTACAAATTAATCCTGAACATTATTCAGATGCAGGATATAAATATATAGAAAAAAAAGAATTAAACAAAGCATTTGAAAGTTTTGACCGTGCTTTACAGGAATATCCTGAATTTAGTCCGGCTCTTGTTGGTACTGCAATAATTTATGGAATGCAGCGTAATTATAAAGCTGCTTTTAAACAGATAAAAAAAGCTAAAGGCATTGAAAAACAAATTGGATTAATTCAACTTCATATTATGGAAAAAGGTGAAGACTGGGATAAAAAAGTTAAAGATGAATTTGATAAAGGAATTAAAATAGATCCTGAGAATTCAGTATTATGGTATTATATGGGAGTAACTTATAAAATTAATTATTCTTTTGATAATGCAGAAATAGCTTTTAAAAAAATTATTGAAATAAATAAGGATTTTGTAAAAGAAGCAAAAGAAGAATTAGTTTTGGTTCAAAAAATTCGACAAGCAGCACCGGATACATTAATAGGGAAAAAAATTATTTTAATTGATACAGTCAATCGCGCAGAGCTTGCAGCACTTTTTATTGAAGAATTGAAATTAGATAAACTTTTTGATAGAAAAGGCATTAAAAATTCTGATATTTCATTCAATATTTCTGAACAAGATGAAACAAAAACTGAAATGGAAACAGAAACATTTAAGATTTCAGATATAAGCAATCATGCATTGAAATTAGATATAGAAGCAATTGTAAAACTTCAAATAAGAGGGCTTGAGATATTACCGGATAGTACTTTTAAGCCAGATAAAAAAGTAACAAAAATTGAAATTGCTGTTATGATTGAAGATATATTATCCAGATTTAAAAATGATAACACTATTTTAACTAGATATATTGGTGCTTCTTCTCCTTTTATTGATATAAGAAATGATCATTTTGCTTTTAATGCTGTGATGATAGCAGCAACTGATAATATTCTAACCCCTAAATCTGAAAATGAGTTCGGTTTGCAGGATGAAATAACTGGAATTGATGCATTATTGGCTATAAAAAAATTAAAAGAAAAATTAAAATGAAGGATAAAAAATGCATTATGATAAACCAGTTATAGCAATTGTTGGTCGACCGAATGTCGGAAAATCTACTTTGTTTAATAGAATAAGCGGGTCAAAAACCACAGCAATTGTTGATCCGACTCCGGGTGTAACTCGGGATAGGAATTATATTGAATGTACATGGTGTGGAAAAGAGTTTTTGCTTGTTGATACAGGAGGACTTGATCCATTAGAAAAATCAAAAAATATATTTATTGATAATATTTCAAAACAGGTTAATATAGCTATTAATGAAGCCGCATTGATCTTATTTATTGTTGATATAAAAGAAGGAATCAATCCAATTGAAAAAATAGTTGCGGAAACTTTAAGAAAATCAGGTAAAAAGATTATATTGGTAATTAATAAGATTGATTATAAAGATAAAAATAACATTTATGAATTTGCCAATCTTGGATTTAAAGATACAATAGAAATTTCTGCAAGTCATGGAATTAATATCGGTGATTTATTAGATAAAATATCTAATTTTATTTCAACTCAATCACCAATTGATGAATTAATAGACGATTCATTAATAAAAATAACTATAGTTGGAAAACCTAATGTTGGAAAATCTTCTTTATTAAATTATATTTTGGGTGAAGAGAGATCTATAGTAACTGAAATCCCGGGGACAACGCGTGATTCGATTCATTCATATTTTAAATATAAGAAATCTAATTTTATGCTTGTAGACACAGCAGGAATACGTAAATTGACAAAGATTTATGATAATGTTGAATATTATAGTGTTAATCGTACTTTTAAAAGTATAGAAAAATCTGATATCGTTTTGCTGTTAATTGATGCAACAACCGATATAAGTGAACAGGATGAGAAGATTGCTGGGTATATTGAAAAAGAGGGAAAAGCATGTATTATTGTAGTAAATAAATGGGACATAGCAGATAAAGATACTCATACCACAAAATTATTTATTGAAAATATCCATAATAGAATCCCTTTTATGGAATATGCGCCGATTTTTTTTATTTCAGCGCGCACGGGTCTTAAAGTTATAAAATTACTTGACATTATACCGCAAATATATTCATTATATATTAATAAAATACCTGCCAGTAAGCTTAATAAAGTATTTAAGAGTATTTTACTTGAAAAGAAACCTGTTTTTTCTAAAAAAGGCGGAAACAACAAATTGATCTTTATTACTCAGGTGGGAGTAAAACCACCATCTTTTATTCTTTTTGCTCGCGGAGCAGGAGAATTAAAGGAATCTTATTTGCGTTTTATAAAAAATAAACTTCGTATGAGTTTTCCTTTAGCAGGAGTTCCTTTAAATATTAAAATAAAAAAAGTTTCCTCTAAAGCTGAAGAATATAAAAATGAATTTTTTAATAGTGATAGATGAAGATACCCTGTGGCAGACAGACTGGGTCAAATCAATTTTGGAATTTTTTTAAAAAACGA
>CAYWFU010000078.1:0-14912 GCA_964457585.1 uncultured bacterium
ATAAATCATTGCTAATTCTTAATCTTAAAACTAAAAAAGTCAGTCAACTTGAGTATCTAACACATTAAAAAATATTAACGTTTAGAGAACTGGAATTTTGCTCTTGCTCCACGCTGACCATATTTTTTTCTTTCTTTCATTCTGGAATCACGAGTCAGTAAGTGAGTTTTTTTGAGCGGCATTTTATTATTCGGATCGACTATTAAAAGCGCTCTTGCTATTGCCAGGCATGCTGCACCAGATTGTCCGGCTAAACCTCCACCGTGTACATTTATTGTTATATCATATTTTGTCATAGAATCAGTTATTTTTAAAGGCTGAACAGCTTTTTCTACAAGTGTTTCTCTGTTGAAATAATCACTTAAATTCTTACCATTAATTATAATGTTTCCTTTACCAGATACTAATTTAGCTCTGGCAATTGAAGTTTTTCGTCTTCCTGTTGTTAATATTAATTTTGTACTCATTCGGGTTAATCCTTTCTAAGATTATGTGGAAGTTATTTTTGCTCACTGCCTAATCCCTTAAATTTCTAATGCTTTTGGCTGTTGGGCTAAATGCGTATGTTCAGATCCAGAATAAACTTTAAGTTTTTTCAACATTGCTTTACCTAATTTATTATGAGGAACCATTCCTCTTACAGCTTCACGTATAATACGTGTTGGGAACTTAGTAAGCATTTTTTTATAAGATATTTCAGTCATTCCTCCCGGATATCCTGAATAACGATAGTAAACTTTCTGCTGCTCTTTTTTCCCTGTTATTTTTATTTTTCTGGCATTTACAACTATTACAAAATCGCCAGTATCAATATATGGAGTATAGATAGCTTTATGTTTTCCACGTAATAAATTTGCAACTTCCGTTGCTAATCTTCCCAAAGTTTTACCGTCAGCATTAATTAAATGCCAATTTCTATTAGAATCTTCATTTCTTGCAACTAATGTTTTCATACATCCTCCTGAACAGCTTTTTCGCTTATATAAAGATAGAAGCAGAAATTATAATTAATTATTTTAGTCTTGTCAAGAAAATTTTTATTTCTGTTAATTTATTAAATAAAATCTACTCAAGCGTAAATACAAATGGAACAATAAACCATATAGATACAGGGTGCCCATTTATTGTAGGTATTGTATATTTCCACTGTTTTGAAGCAGCAATTGCTGATTCTTCAAATCCAACATTGCTGGAAGAGCCTATTGATTCAATTTTTTTAACTTTTCCATCTGATCCAATTAAAAGTTTTAACCATATTTTGCCTTCTATTTTCATTCTCTGAGCAAGTTCCGGATAAACAGGAATAGGATTTTCAATTGGTTCGGGTATTTTATCCAATTCATTTATTTCATAAATTTTTTCTTGATTTTTATTAACACTGCCTGTTGTATCAGATTTTTCTATATTTTCAAAATTTTGTGTTGAATCTATTCCAGATGCCTGTCCTTTATAAGATACACCTTTACTATCTGACAATTTTTTAAATCCACCCCGAAAAGATGCTCCGCTAGGCAAAGCATTTCCAACAGCATATCCAACCCATGAGCTTTTGCCTCTTATAACTTCTGATTCATTAAATCCAATTTTTAATGACCCAATAGTATTCCTTTCATCAATTACAATTTTAGGCGGAGGAACGTAATCCTTTAAAGACTTTAAATCATTAATTTCAGAAACCGATGATGTTTTTTCTATATTTTCATTAATAGTTTTTTTATCCGCATCATTTTCTTTTATTGGATCCATATTTTTGGTTTCTAAAATTTTATTGTCTTTAATTATTTTAATATTTTTTTTTGGGATTGGTTTAAAAAAATTATCTTCCAATTTTTTTTTGGGTAAAGGCGGCGGTTCAATTATTTTATCAAGTTCTTTTTTATCGAATATTTTCGAAATTTTTATAGTATTATTAACAGGGTGAGTAATATTAATTACTTTATCCCATTTTGCGATTCTAGCTGGAATTAAAGTTAGTATTAAAATTAAAATTAAATGCAATATAGTTGATACAGTTAAACTAATTGCAATCATTTTATTATAATTTTCATTAATTTGTTTATATAATTTTTTTCCACTCATTGTAATATTATTTTATTCCATATTAATTTAATGTCAAATACTGTTGTAAATTTATATTGAAAAAAAATAATTGTAGACAAAATGTAAATTAAAGAATATAATATTTTTTATCTGAAAGTGCCAAATGAATTGGCACAAATATAAATAATGAATAATTCCTATCAGAGACAGAAGATACCCTGTGGTTCTACCACAGAGTTCTTCATTCAAAAACCATAATGAAAGGAGATATAATTATGAGTTGCGGAAAATGCGGTTCAAAAAAAACAAAAAAAATTGTAAAGAAAAAAGCTGTAGTAAAAAAAGCTGTAGTAAAAAAAGCAGCAAAAAAAACAAAAAGCAAATAATTGAAAATATCGAAAGTGTTAAATAATTTGGATTTCCAGGATTTAAAATAAATGATAAATCGAATATTTTTAATTATTTTAGATGGTGTAGGAGTTGGTGAACTTCCTGACGCAGATCAATATGGAGATAAAGGAAGCAATACCCTTGCAAATACTGCCATGAAAATAAATGGACTCAATTTACCTAATCTGGGTAAACTTGGACTGGGTAATATTATTCCTATTTCAGGCGTTCCAAAAACTGAAACTGCTCTTGCCAGTTTTGGTAAAATGCTGGAAATATCTCCTGGCAAAGACAGTATTTCAGGTCACTGGGAAATAGCAGGACTACCACTATTCAAGCCATTCCCAACTTATCCGAATGGATTTCCCGAAAAAATTATTACAAATTTTATTAAAAACACAAATGTGCCTGGAATATTGGGAAATAAAGCTGCATCAGGAACTGTAATAATTGATGAACTTGGGAAAGAACATATTTCTACCGGTAAACCAATAATATATACATCCGCAGACAGCGTTTTTCAAATTGCTGCGCATATAGATATTATTCCTCTTGAAAGATTATATGATATTTGTAAAATCACCAGAAATTTGCTTATAGATGAACATGCTGTTGGAAGAGTTATTGCCAGACCTTTTATCGGTGTGCCCGGGAATTTCGAACGAATTCCAAAACGAAAAGATTTTCCGGTCAAACCGCATGGTCCAACCATTATAGATAATTTACAAAAAAATAATATCCCTACAATTTCAATTGGTAAAATTTACGATTTGTTTGCCGGAATAGGATTCAGAAAAAAATATGAAGCTGCATCTAATCTTGAAGGTATGAAAATAATTCTTGAAATTTCCGAACAGGTAAAAAGAGGGTTTATTGCCTGCACATTAGTTGATTTTGATATGCTGTGGGGGCATCGCAATGACTACGTAAAATTTGCCAAAGGATTGGAAGACTTTGATAAATGGCTCGAAAAAATATTTAAAATATTAACTTCAGAAGATGTTCTGATTATAACTGCTGATCATGGCTGTGATCCTACAACCCCAAGCACTGATCATTCACGGGAATATGTTCCGTTGCTTATATACTGGAAGAAAATTCAGATTGGTAAAGACCTTGGAGTTAGAAAGACTTTCTCCGATGTTAGCGCAACAATTGCTGAGTTATTTGAAATTACTGATACAGGATTCGGTGAAAGCGTGTTTAATTCATTATTCTTATATTAATCAACGATTTTTGATAAACTTCTATTTCACTTTTATCCTGTCCTTCAAAGTAATACCTGATTAATGCATCTGTTCCTGATGGACGTATAAGACACCAAAAAGTTTGAAACTCTACAAGAGTGCCGTCGCCAATAAAACTTAATCGTTTGATTTCCGGTAAAAATTTATTTTCTTCAGATAATTTTGAATTAATTTCATTGCGTATACTTTCAAGAGAACTTCCAGTACCAGCTTGTTTAGCCAGACCAATAAAATATTCCATGGTCTGATCCCGTTTAGCGACACCCGCAGCTTTTGCTTTTTGCAAATCTGCTCCTGTTAAACTTTCATCATATAAGCGGACATCACATCTGTTGAAAAATTTATATTTAATATTATGTTTTATTATTAGATCACAATAATAATCTGCGAAGGTTTGTTTTGAATTATATAAGGAAGCTGCAAGAGAAAATACTAATAAACCAAACTGCATACCATCTTTTTCCCGCAAAGCTATTAATCCTTTTGTTTTATTTTTATTAAAGAGCAGTTCTGTCCCGCCAAATACAGCTCCTCCGGATTCTTCACACATAATTAATGCTCTTGGATTTTTACCAATATTAACTTTTTCTCCAGTTGGAGTTATAAAAGGTTCTGAAGCACCTTCCCTATTTTCAATCCATTCGTTTAATGAACCCATAAATTTAAAACCAACTCGAACCTGAGTAACGGGAATATTAAATTTTGAAGCAAGTTCACCGATTGAACGGGATGTAGAAACAGAATATGTAACAAACCAATCATAAATATCAAGTAGCTGTTCTTTTTTTAGTACTTCAATTCTATATGCTGTGAGCATTAAATAGATTTGATTGGGAGTAAAATAAATTATGCATTTACTGCTGTCTGGAATTAATTCGACTTCAAGACCAAGTTCAGCATATTGTTTTGCATGATCGCAGGATGCAATTGTAACAATATTAAGCCTATCTCCATCAGGGTCCCAGATAAAGACAATATTTGCTTTATTTTGAATAAGAATTTCCTGAGCTCCAATATGGCGATAAACCTCCTGCTTGCTTGGGTCTGGACCAAAATTTTCTTTATCTGTCTGCCCAATTCCATGATATTCAGAATCTTCTTCTCCATAAAAATATTGAACTGTCGCATTTTTTCCTGTTGTAATTCCAAAAAATTTAAATATGCGCTCAGTGGTTGCTTTCATTGAACCGCCAACAGTGCAGACTGAACAGCGAAATCCTTCTTTGATAGCCTGATTTATATCATCCTGCGATTTTTTTAAAATAATTAATTTCTGATATTTTATATATGGCTCATCAATATCAAAATCAAATAATATATTTTCATTCGGCTGCCATGGAGCCAGATTTATTGCAATTCGATTTTTAACAATATTTTTTACTTCAGCAATAATTTCTTTTTCTTCAGCCAAAAGCTGTTTTCCCATAGAATCCATAGGCTTCCAACCGCCCTTAAAAAAAGGAGAGTGGCTTGCTGTAAGATTATCGCCGCTTTGAAAACCATTATAAAAAATACCAAAAGATGAATACCAAATTGGAGTTGTTCGAACCTGCGTGCGGAGGTGAACTTTCATGTTGTGTGCAGTATATATTCGGGATAGGATACCTATAAATTCAGGAGTATGCGGCCTTGTTTCTCCACCAATATGAACATGTGCCTGCTCATTATTATTAAGTTTCCTTTTAAACACACGTGCTTTTGCTTCACCTAATACGGCAATTGTAATAATATTGAATGCAACTCCATGGTTGGATATATTTTTTGGATCTAATTGATCCCGGTAGCCGGCGGTCATTAATGAAAAATTTTCCGACCATTTAATCAGAGAATATTTATTAATCAATGATTCCGTTAATTCTATTTTCTTCCATTTATTATCATAAGGATTAATTTTAATATTCTCAAATCCCATTTACTATCCCCTTTTCTAAGTTATTCTACATTCAGTAGCAACTTAAATCCCAAATTCCTAATATATCAAGAAATAAATTTCAGCTTACGAAGTATTTCTATTGTATTTTCCCAGGAGTCTGTTTCAATTGCTTCAACCGGGCAATTAGAATCAGTTGGCCATTTTTCAACAAACTTGCGTATTGCAGCATCATTACCGCCTTCAAATAAAGCATCCCCGATAAAAATCAATCTTTCAACTCCTTCTTTTAGCAGAGTACGTATTGCATTTGTTTTATCCTGATCAACAATCCCAATATCAAAAGAAGTTTGTCCGCCCAGCATTATAACTAAATTTTTCTTATTAATCAGAGATGACAGTTCCTGATTAAGATGCTGCATGATTTTTTTTCTATAATTATTTTTTTTATCAAATTCACTAAAATTCTTCCTGTTAACTTGTGCATCTTTATTTTCCTGCTCTACTCTTCCAATTGGGCATAAATTAATCATTGATATTCTATCCGCTATTCTTTCACCAATAATTTTTATAGGAGGCAATAATTGAAATTCTTTTAATTCAAGAGTTTTTTTCAATACGTTTATTAAAAAATTATAATCATTCTCACCAAGATATTTTTTTATATTAAATTCTGAAACCAATTCGATGGACATATTTTTAGAATAATCACATTTATAATGTATAGCACCATTACTGACAAAAGCGCTAAACTGTTTTCGAAATCCATATTTATAAAGTGGATTAAAAAATTGTTCTTTTAGAAGCAATAAATGACTGCCTGCAACAACATGAAAAGCAACATCAAGATTTTTTAAAATTTCTACCATTGTTTCATTGATTGGCTGACGGGGCGGGGTTAAAGTACTATCAACATCAAACATTATTGCAGTACGCATATTTGCTTCCTTTTTCAGTATAATAGAGAAACTTTTATTTCGATTTTATATAATGAAAACATATTAATGTCAATAAAAAATTTAATATTTTGATTTACTTTTTCTTAATTTTCATTAATAATAAATATTTCTGATAAAAAAGGCTGAATTAATTATGTTTTCATATATAAAAGACTATGATGTTATTGTTGTTGGAGCCGGGCATGCCGGATGTGAAGCTGCACTTGCTTCTGCACGAATGGGATGCAGTGTGCTTGTTTTAACCATTAATGTTGACATGATCGGACATATGCCGTGCAATCCTGCTATTGGCGGGCTGGCTAAAGGACAGATTGTCCGGGAAATTGATGCGCTTGGCGGGGAAATGGCTATTGCCGCGGATAAAACTGCTATTCAGTTTAAAATGCTTAATGTAACACGCGGTCCGGCAGTTCATGGACCTCGCGCTCAATCTGACAGACATCAATATAAACTTTACATGAAAAATGTTCTTCAAAATCAGCCGGGGATTGATATTAAACAGGAAATTGTTGAGAAATTATGTATTCAAAATGGAAAAGTGACGGGTGTGATTACCAATCTTGAAACAGAATATAAAGCCAAAACAGTAATACTGACTACCGGGACATTTTTGAAAGGACTGATACATATAGGATTAAACTCTTTTAAAGCAGGGAGAGCTGGTGAATTCCCGTCAGAAAAACTTTCAGATTCATTAATAGAAGCAGGATTTGAATTAGGCCGTCTTAAAACCGGAACTACTCCGCGGCTTAATACCAATAGCATTGATTATTCAAATCTTACTCCTCAATATGGGGACGAAAATCCACGACCTTTTTCTTTTTCAACAGAAAAATTAAATCTTGTTCAGATACCGTGTTATTTAACTTATACAACAACTGCAACTCATGATATTATCCGTAAAAACCTTGATCGTTCGCCATTATATAGAGGTAAAATATTAGGTATTGGCCCTCGATACTGCCCATCAATTGAAGATAAAGTAGTCAGATTTACTGATAAAGAACGCCATCATATTTTTTTGGAGCCGGAGGGAAAAAATGATGCTGAAGTATATGTTAACGGTCTTTCAACCAGTTTACCTGTTGATGTACAAATCGATTTGCTGCATAGTATCCCCGGATTGGAACATGCAGAAATAATAAGACCCGGGTACGCAATTGAATATGATTTTTGCCCTCCTCATCAAATTAAAGCTACTCTGGAAACAAAAAAAATAGAGGGACTGTATTTTGCTGGACAGATAAATGGCACATCTGGATATGAAGAAGCTGCCGGACAGGGATTAATTGCTGGGATAAATGCTGCGCTTAAAATTAAGAATATGGACCCTTTCATATTAGATCGTTCCGAAGCGTATATTGGAGTATTAATTGATGATCTTATAACTAAAGGTACGCAAGAGCCCTACCGCATGTTTACTTCACGAGCGGAATATCGATTAATTTTGCGGCAGGATAACGCTGATTTGCGATTAATGGAAAAAGGATTTAAAATAGGATTGCTTTCAAAAGATAAATATAATCAAATGATCGAAAAAAAGTCAGGCATAGAAAAAGAGATGAAACGTTTGCAAAGTATATTTATTTATCCGGATAAATCTGATGAATTCTTAAAAAAATATGGTTATCCGCCTTCAAAAGGCAAACTTGAACTAATGACGCTTTTAAAAAGACCTGATATCACATATTCCGTATTAGGTGAAATAAATGAAGAATCCAAAAAAGTTAATAAATTGATTGCTGAACAGGTTGAAATTGAAGTTAAATATACTGGTTATATTGAGCGGCAAAATAGGCAAATAGAGGAGTTCAAAAAACTAGAAACAAAAAAAATTCCTGAAAATATAGATTATAATCAGATTAACGGCTTACCTCAGGAACCTAAACAAAAGCTAAATAAAATAAAACCGTCTAATCTCGGACAGGCTTCCAGAATATCAGGTGTTTCACCTGCTGATATCACAGTTCTTATGATATATTTAAAAAATTATGAAGAAAAATAATTTTTTTCTTGACATATATTATTATTTTTATTAGAATGATATTTTCTATTTTTAATTAGATATTTAATTAAGAGGGGGTATTTAAAGTGAAAGTCAGAGCATCAGTGAAATCTATCTGCGAAAATTGCAAAATCGTAAAAAGAAAAAATGTAGTGCGTGTTATATGCAAAAATCCGCGTCATAAACAAAGACAGCGAACTGCTTAATTTAACAAAATACCCTTTTAAAATTATAAGTAATATAAGGAGAAAAATAAAATGGCAAGAATTGCAGGTATTGATTTACCTCGAGATAAAAGGATTGAAATAGCATTAACTTATATCTTTGGTATTGGGCGTCCTCTTTCAAAAGAAATATTGCAAAAAGTTAATGTTAATATCAATACAAGGGTAAAAAATTTAACAGAGGAAGAAGTAAATCGGATCAGAACTATTATAGAAAAAGATTATAAAGTTGAAGGTGTATTACGCGGTGAAGTAGCATTGAATATAAAACGGCTTATGGATATTGGCTGTTACCGTGGGATAAGACACCGCAAAGGACTTCCTGTCAGAGGACAGAGAACTAAAACAAATTCCCGTACAAGAAAAGGTAAGCGCAGAACTGTCGGTGTAGTAAGAAAGAAAACTACAGCAACACCATAATTATTTATGAAATACATATCGTCGCCAAATCTGGTGACGGTAATTAAAATTTTTTAATTTATCAAGGAGGATTTTTGTGCAAGCAGAACAAGAGAAAGAAAAAGAGAAAGAAAAACCTAAAACAGAAAAAAAACGTAAGGATAAAAGAATAATTAGAGAAGGAATTGCTCATGTCCATTCAACTTTCAATAATACCATAATTACAATGACCGATTTACAGGGCAATGTACTTACATGGGGAAGTGCTGGAGGAGCAGGTTTTACTGGATCTAGAAAAAGTACTTCTTTTGCTGCTCAGAAAGCTGCAGAAAATGCTGCACGAAAAGCAATTGAAAATGGGATGCAGAAAATTGAGGTTCATGTAAAAGGTCCTGGTGCAGGACGTGAATCAGCAATAAGAGCTTTGCAGTCATCAGGGTTATCAATCAATATTATAAAAGATGTAACTCCGATTCCACATAATGGATGCAGACCGCCAAAGAAAAGAAGAGTATAATATAAAAACTATAATTACAAAAAAAGGGGGTTGGATAAAGAAGATGGCAAGATATTTAAACGCGAGCTGTAGACTATGCCGCAGAGAAGGTGTTAAACTATTTTTAAAAAGTGACCGCTGTTATAAAGATAAATGTGCCTTAGACAGAAGAGCATATATACCTGGACAACATACACAAAATAAAGGTAAAGGTACCAATTATGCTATTCAATTAAGAGAAAAACAAAAATTATCCCGATATTATGGTGTTTTAGAAAAACAATTTTCGAGATATTTTAAAGAAGCATCAAGAAAAAAAGGTGTTACTGGAAAAAATCTTCTGGAAATGCTTGAACGCCGATTAGATAATGTAATTTGTACTTTAGGATTTGCATTAACTAGAGCTCAATCAAGACAATTAATAAACCATGGTCATGTTCTTATTAATAACCGCAAAGTTGATATTCCATCATATTTAGTAAAACAAAATGATGTGATTTCCTTTAAAGAAAAAAGTAAAACTCTGGAATTAATTACTAAAAGTATTAAATTTTCCGAACGATTAACTCTACCATCATGGCTTGAGGTAAATACTGATAATTTAACAGGAAAAATAAATTCATTACCTACCCGTGAAGACGTTACATTACCAATACAGGAAAAACTGATTGTTGAATTATATTCTTAATTCATTACATTATAAGGGAGGCAATACAAATAATGAAAGAACAAAAATGGCGAGGGATGGAACGGCCCAAAAGATTAGTATTAAAAGATACTAATAATTCCCAGAATTATGCAAAATTTGTAATAGAACCACTGGAAAGGGGCTATGGAGTAACCCTTGGAAATTCTTTACGCAGAATTCTATTATCTTCCTTACCCGGTGTAGCTGTAAGTTCTATAAAAATTGATAATGTTTTACATGAATTTTCTACAATTCCTGGTGTAGTTGAAGATACCGTTGAAATCATCCTTAATATTAAACAGCTTTTAGTAAAAATGACCGGACCTGGTCCTGAAAAAATATATATTACTGCTGAAGGACATAAAGATATTAAAGCATCTGATATTAAATGCTCTCCTAATGTACAGATTTTAAGTCCTGATTTACATATATTAACTTTGAGTGAAAAAGGTAAAATTAATATGGAATTGGAAGTCACACGCGGCAGAGGGTATGTTTCTGCTGAAAAAAGTAAAAAACAGGATAAATTAATTGGGGTTATCCCAATAGATGCAATTTATTCTCCTGTACGAAAAGTATCATATAATGTTGAAAATACACGAGTTGGACAGCGTACAGATTATGATAGATTAATATTAGAAGTATCAACAACAGGGTGTTTCACTCCTGAAGAAGCAGTAGCTTTTGCAGCAAAAATATTAAAAGATCATTTGCAGGTTTTTATTAATTTTGAAGAAGAACCTATTGAAGAAGAAAAAAAGGAAGATAAAGAAGAAGATGATAAGCTTAATGAATTATTAAATAAAAGTGTAGATGAACTTGAGTTATCAGTCAGATCTTTTAATTGTCTTAAAGCTTCAAATATTAAAATAATCAGGGATCTTGTTCAGCGTTCTGAAGGAGAAATGCTTAAATTTAGAAATTTTGGAAGAAAATCCTTGACTGAAATAAAAGAAATATTGAAAGGTATGAATTTATCCTTTAATATGAAATTTGATAGTAATGGCAAGATAGTTAAAAAAGAAAAAGAGGAAATCGAAAATGAGGCATAAAATTAAAGGACGAAAATTAAATGTTGATTCAGCACACCGCAAAGCTTTGCTAAAAAATTTAGTAATAGCTTTGTTTAAAAATGAGCGCATTATTACTACTGATCAAAAATCTAAAGAAGCCAGATGTCTTGCAGAAAAATTGATAACAATTGCAAAAGAAAATACACTCCATGCAAGACGCGAAGCAATGCGGGCTATAAATGACAGGGATACTGTAAAAAAATTGTTCGATAATATCGCTCCGCGATATAATGGCAGACAGGGTGGATATACCAGAATATTAAAGATTGGTTATCGAAAAGGCGATGCTGCATCATTGTCTTTATTTGAACTTGTATAATTTAAAGTGCAGGAATTTGAAACGCTCGATAAACTTGTACTCAACATTATTAATTGAGTATCGAGCAACTACATTAAAATTTTGTAGTTGCCTGATTTATCAGGCTTAATTTATTAAATGATTAAAGTTGAAGAAGCATTAAATATCATACTAAGTAATATAGAAAAACTCATACCTGAAGAAGAAGTTATTCTTACCGAGGCAAGAGGGAGAATCCTGCGTGAGAATATAATTTCTGATATGGATCTCCCGCCTTTTGATAATTCTGCAATGGATGGATATGCTGTTCGTTCAGAAGATATAAAAAATGCCGCTTTAAATAATCCCATAAGCTTAAAAGTTTTAGAAGAAATTCCAGCAGGTGTTTTACCTCAAAAAAAAGTTGGTAATGGTGAAGCTTCTCTTATAATGACCGGTGCTGTAATTCCTGAAGGAGCAGATTGTGTTGTTATAGTTGAACATACCGAAGAAACCGGAAATACAAATTATACAAAAACTTTTTTCCCGGGTAAAAAAGGTGATAACATACGCTTAAAAGGCGAAGATATAAAAAAAGGTGAAGTAGTTCTTGAACCTGGAATTATTCTTAAACCTTCTGATATTGGGCTTCTTGCTGCTCTTGGTAAAACAAAAGTGTTAGTAAGCAAAAAACCTACTGTTGCTATTTTAGCATCAGGTGATGAGCTGGTAAGTATTGATTCGCCTCTTCCGTATGGAAAGATCCGCGGCAGCAATAGTTATATGCTAGGTTCCTTAGTTGCCAATTATGGCGGGATACCTTTGATTCTTGGAATTGCAAATGATACCAAAGATGACTTAGTTGCATATTTCAATAAAGCTAAAAATGCTGATATAATTATTACAACCGGTGGAGTTTCAGTAGGTAAATATGATGTGGTTAAAGACACTCTCAAAAGCCTGGGGAGTAAATTTATATTCTGGCGGATAGCGATGAAACCTGGTAAACCTCTTGCTTTCTGCATATGGGAAAATAAATTTGTTTTTGGATTACCGGGAAATCCTATTTCCTCTTATGTATGCTTTGAACAATTTATTCGTCCGTCAATATGGAAATTACTTGGTAAAAAAAAATATTCAACACCTCCATTAATTGCTACTCTTGAAAGTGATATTAATAAAAAAACAGGAATAAAATATTTTGCAAGATGTAAAATTTACATTAAAAATGGTGAATTGGTTGCTGAAGTTCAGTGCCCGCATGGCTCAAACATGCTTAAACCATTAACCCGCACGAATGGATTTGCAGTATTACATGAAGATAATGCTGGTGCAAAGAAGGGTGATAAGGTTGAAGTGCAATTAATTGATGCATTATATTAATTTAATAAATTTCCAATTAAACGTTATATATCTATTAACCTCTGTTCCTTCGATTATATCTTCATGAATTTTACCATTTATTATTATATTTTCATTATTATTCAGGGTTATAGTATAATCCCTGAATGGTTCTTCAATTAATAATTCTTCCCTGAACCTGTGATAACTCATATCAATTATTACTTTTTTATACTCATTTTGCAGTTTAATAAAATCAAGGGCTAATGCATAACCATTTTCACGGTCTTCCAATATATTTATAAACTGAGATTCAATTATCTTTTTTTGATCGTTTTTCCACTTTAAGATATAATTTATAAATCGGGCTTTTCTTTCTTCCTTACTATAATATTGCTGATTTTTTAAAAAAAATCTTATTTCATTATTCTCTGAAATACTTTTCATTTCTTTTTCTATAATCAAATTTTTTATCTGCTCATCTTCCCACCAATTCATCCATGCTTCAAAATCCTTTCCAAAATTTTTATCTGATATTTTTCTAAGAGCTTCTATTGTAGTGTTTTGAATATCCGTATTTTTATCTATAAGAAAATTAATTATATAGATATATGCTTTTTTATCTTTTAACATACCTAAAGCTTCGATTGCCGCTAATTGCACATCAGTTTCTTTATCCTTTAAAGCATCAACAAGAGGTTTAAATGATACTGGATCGCCAATTTCACCAAGTGTTTTTGCGCTTGTCTGCCGAATTTCTTTATTCTCATTTTTTAAAGTATTAATTAATGGTTTAACAGCTCCATTATATTTTACTTTCAGCAGAGCTTTTAAAATAACCATTTGAATTTCATTATCCTCTTTTTCCAGAGCATCAATTAAAGCTTGAATAGCATTATCATTATTAAATTCACAAAGTGCCTCTGCTGATGCTTTTCTTATAAGCAGCAACATATCATTGAAATCATTTTTTGATTTTTTTTCAATATCGTTATTTAGATAAAATCCATTAAAAGCCTTAATTAACGGTTCAATTGCACGCTCATCTCTAATTTTTCCCAGAGCTTTTATTATTTCATACTGAATCTCAGAATTGTTATCCTTTAAAGCATCTATCAGCGGTTCAACAGCTTGAGTATCTTTAATCATTCCTAATGTCCATATAGTGCTAATCCGTATAGCCTGACTACTATCCTTGAGAAATGTAATTAATGTTTTAACTGCTACTCTGTTATTTAGTTCACCCAATCCCATAATAGAATAAATTCGAACTCTTTCATTTGAATCATTTAATAAAGACAAAAAAGGTACTGATGCTCGTGGATCCTTAAGTTCTTTTAAAGCTATTAAAGCATTAATTCTTACATGTTCATCTTCATGATTTAACAATTCAATTAAAGGTTCAACTGCTCGGGCATCTTTAAATTTTTTTAAAGCTTCTATAGCGGAAATACGAACATCTACATTTGGATCTTGTAAAGTATTTATCAGCGGGACAATAGCACAGGTATCACCCAATTCACTTAAGGCTTTAATAGAATTACTGCGAACTAAATAATTATAATTTTTAAGAGCTTTAATTAAAGGAGAAACCGCAGGTTGTCCAATTTTCACAATTTCTGAAATATTTTTCTTTTGTTTATCCGGAGATGAAGACTTCAGCATTTCAATTAAGCTGAAATAATCAGCATAGGTATTTGATAAATTGAGTATAAATAACAAAAATATTATATAGCAAGACCCCATTTATTTTCCCTTTCACGACGAATGCATCAAAAACAAAATTTAAGGATTATAGATTTTAATTTTAAAATGTCGTTTTAATCTATTATGGATGTATGCAGTTAATGAGGTAAAATTATTAACATTTCGACAATTTTCATAGATGCCCCTCCGTCAGGTC
>CAYWFU010000079.1:0-14539 GCA_964457585.1 uncultured bacterium
TAAAAAAATTCCAAAATTGATTTGACCCAGTCTGTCTGCCGCAGGGTTCTTCATTGGAATTTAGAGCTTATTTGTTATTTGGTGCTTGTAATTTGGGATTTAAAGGGGAAAATATGTATAAAATAAAACATTTAATAATTTATATAATCATCTTATGTATTTTTATTCATCCAATTAATTTTATTTCTGCCTCTGAAAAAGAAGAAAGCGAGAAGAAATCGGCAGAAATTCTAAGCTTAAAGGATTTAAGCAGGCAATTTGTATCTATTGCCCGGAAAGTTAGCCCTTCTGTAGTCAATATTAGTATATCCAAGGTTATTGCAGGACGTAATCCCAGATATTTTTATTTTGGGCCTGGGCAAAATCCTTTTGATGAAATGGACCCTTTGCAAATGAAATTATTGTTAAATTATCTAATCAGGAAGAATATAAAGCAAAAATTGTAGGAACTGATCCTAAAACAGATATTGCTGTTATAAAAATAGATGCTGATAAATTAACAAAAGCAAATATCGGGAATTCCGATAAGATAGAGGTTGGCGACTGGGTTTTAGCAGTTGGAAATCCTTTTGGGCTTGATCAAACTGTCACAGCAGGTATAATAAGTGCAAAGGGACGTTCGCGGATGGGAATTGCAGATTATGAGGATTTTATTCAGACTGATGCGGCTATCAATCCGGGAAACAGCGGAGGACCTTTAGTTAATCTTGATAGTGAAATAGTTGGTATTAATACAGCTATTTTCAGCCAGACAGGCGGATATCAGGGAGTCGGTTTTGCAGTTCCAATTAATATGGCAAAAGCTGTTATGGATTCGCTTATTAAAAAAGGCAAGGTTACTCGCGGCTGGTTTGGAGTATATATACAGGATATAACGGCTGATCTTGCAAAATCTTTTGCCCTGACTAAAAATGAGGGTGCTTTAATTTCCAGTGTTATGAAAAATTCTCCTGCAGAAAAAGCTGGAATTAACCGCGGTGATATTATAATAAATTATGATGGTAAAAAAGTTATTGATGCTACTCAATTGCGCAATATGGTTGCTGAAACTGAAGTAGGGAAAGAAGTTGAAATAGAAATTATACGTGAGAAAAAAAATCAAGCATTAAAAGTTACTATTGGGCAATTCAATGAAGAAAAGGATGAACAGGAAGGAATAACTAATTTTGGGTTAAATCTCCAGGAATTAACATCTGAGCTGGCGCAAAAATTTGGCTATGAGGAAAATGCAGGACTCCTTGTTGCGAATGTGGAACCGAACAGCGCTTCTGATAGCGCAGGAATTAAAAGAGGAGATTTAATTGTTGAAGTAAATAATTTGAAGGTTCCTACCATTAATAGGTTCAAAAAAGCATTGACTGCATCAGATGATAAAAATAGAGCATTGTTTTTAGTGCGAAGTGGTGATAATATATGGTATGTAGTACTTAAGAAGGAGTAATAATGAAAGATTATTACAAAATATTGGGTCTAAAAGAAGATGCATCCAATGATGAAATAAAAAAAGTATTTCGCAATCTGGCAAAAAAATATCACCCTGATGCAAATCCAGGAAATAAAAGAGCTGAAGAACAGTTTAAGGGAATTAATGAAGCATATGAAATATTAGGCGATGCTGAAAAGCGTAAACAGTATGATACCATGCGGACAGCTTCAGCAAGCGGATATGATTTTTCCGACTTTGTAAACAGAGGTAAAAGAGATAACCAAAAAGGTTCATTTTCTGATTTTGATTTTGGAGATTTTGGCAGTATATTCGGTTCAATGTTTGGGCGGGGAGGTAAATCTTCTTTTAATAATACATATCAACCTGAAGATTTGAATTATGAACTAACCATTCCTTTTGAACAGGCAATTACAGGCGGGCAGACAACAATCACAGTTCCAATAAAAACAGAATGTCCATCCTGTAATGGAACAGGCGCAAAACCCGGAACTGCAATTAAAACATGTCCTAATTGCAGCGGTAAAGGTTCAGTGAGCATGGCGCAGGGAAGTTTTGCTTTTTCGCAGCCATGTCCAAAATGTCTTGGCAAAGGTACATTTATATCATCGCCATGTCATAACTGTAATGGAGAAGGGATATCCACTCAATATAAAAAAATAAATGTGGATATTCCTCCAGGTGTGAATGACGGAGCGATTTTACGTTTAAGCGGACAGGGACCTTCTGCAAGCAGAAACGAGCCATGCGGGGATATTAATATCTCTATAAAAATAGCACCTCATCATTTTTTTCAGCGTAAGGGTTATGATATTTACTGCGAAATAACTATTAATCTTGCTCAGGCAATTCTTGGGTCACGAATAAAAATAAAAACAATTAATGAATCAGTTATAGTAAAAATACCACCCGGAACTCAAAATGGTGCAGTATTGCGTGTACCTGAACATGGAATAGTTAAGCCAACTGGTGATTACGGGGATCAATATATTAAAATTAAAATCGATATCCCAAAAAAACTTAATGATGCTCAAAAAAAATTAGTAGAGGAACTTGCACATTTAAGTAATTTAAAATATTAAGGAAAATTATTATGAAATTGTGGATTGTTGCATTTGCTGTTTTTATTATAAATCTGCCTTTTGGCTTCTGGCGTAAAAATGTTGAGAAATTTTCATTGCAATGGTTTTTAGCTATTCATTTACCAGTTCCTTTTATTATTGCATTACGTATAATGGCTGGTATTGGTTTTAAATTCATCACTTATCCAATATTACTTGGATCTGATTTATTAGGACAAATTATCGGCGGAAAAATTTATTTGAACTATATTAGACACTATAAGCAATATGCTACTTCTTGTTTATTTTCAGCAATCCATAGAATTTTGTGAAATAGAGAATTCAAAAAATATGAAATATCAGATTTTAGGTAAAATAAATTATATTAAAAAAATTAATTCGGAATTTTATCATTTAAAAATAAATACTCCTCAAATAGCCCTAAACGCTAAACCCGGTCAGTTTGTTCATATACGCTGTAATGATATACTCTTCCCTTTTTTACGCAGACCTATGAGTATTTTTAATGTTAATAAAAAAAATATAGAAATAATTTTTCAAGTAAAAGGTGCTGGTACACAAATCTTAAGTCAAAAAAAATTTGAAGAAGAACTTGATATTTTAGGTCCGTTAGGGAATGGGTTTACTTTAACTCAACAACCGTATATCTTATTAATCGGCGGTGGAATGGGAATGGTCCCGCTTTATTATCTTGCAAAAGAATTAAAACGCAAAAAGAAAAAATTTGAAATTTTTATGGGAGCAAGGTCCAAGAGCGGATTGATTACGCTTGATTTTTTTAAAAAACTTAAAATGCCGTTAAATATTTCAACTGATGATGGCAGCTTTGGATTTAAAGGTTCAATTATTGAACTGGCAGAAAATTATCTAAAGTCAAATAATATAGATAAAAATAAAATAAAAGTTTATTCCTGCGGTCCGCATCCAATGCTTATTGCTATTCAAAAATTAGTAAAAAAATATTGCATTACCTGTGAAATTTCATTGGAAGAATATATGGGATGCGGTGTTGGCGCATGCTTTTCCTGTGTTTGTAAATCGCAGAATAATCAGTATAAAAGAATATGTCTGGAAGGTCCGGTGTTTAAAGCAGATGAGGTATTTTTAGAATGATTACAAAAGTAAAAATCGGTAAATTAATTTTAAATAATCCAGTTATGACAGCTTCAGGTACATTTGGTTATGGTGAGGAATATGCGGATTTTGTTGATTTGAATCGCATTGGAGCTGTTGTAGTCAAAGGAACATCGCTTAATCCGTCAAATGGCAATCCCACACCGCGTATTGCAGAAACAGCATCAGGCATGCTGAATGCAATTGGTTTGCAGAATGTTGGAGTTGAAGAATTTATCAAGATTAAACTGCCGTATTTGCGAAAATTTAAAACTAAAGTTATTGTTAATATTTATGCTCATAGCATTGAGGAATTTAAAAAGTTAGTTGACAGATTAAATCAAGCAAAAGGAGTTCATGCTCTTGAAATAAATATTTCCTGTCCAAATGTAAATAAAGGCGGTATGGCTTTTGGCTTATTTCCTGAAACCACATTTAATGTTGTAAAAGCAATAAGACAGAATACAGATTTAACCATAATCACAAAATTAACTCCAAATGTAACTGATATAACAGAAATAGCTCTTGCTTCAGAAGAAGCCGGAAGCGATGCGGTTTCATTAATAAATACTGTGCTTGGAATGGCAATAGATATTAATACTAGAAAACCAAAACTTAAAAATATTACAGGAGGATTATCAGGACCTGCAATTAAACCTATCGCAATACGCATGGTATGGCAGGTATATAAAAAAGTTAATATCCCGGTAATTGGAATGGGTGGAATAATGAATACAGAAGATGCTCTGGAATTTATAATAGCAGGTGCAAGCGCCATCCAGATCGGGACAGGGAATTTTATAAATCCGCATATAACAATGGATATAATTGATGGAATAGAAAAATATTTAAAAGAAAAGAAAAGAAAAAATATTAAAGAATTAGTTGGAGCATTAGATATAAGATGAAAAAATTATCTAAAATATTAGAAGATAGAGTTCAATGTCAGGTGTGTGGAAACTGGTATCAAAGAATTACATCAGGGCATTTATATACACATAATATGGAAATAAGTGATTATAAAGAGCAATATAAAAATGCTGAATTAACTTCCCCTTATCTTATTTATAAAATGACTCTTCATCTGCGTAATAAATTAAAAAATCCATTATTCCGAAAGCAATTATCAGAACGCTTAAGGGAAAGTGTTTTAAAAAGATGGAGAAATCCTATACTTAGAGCTAAGATGGTAGAGGATTTACGGGGGTATATGAAAAATCCTGAAATTTTAGCTATCCTAAGCAAAAAAGCTAAAAAAAGATGGAAGAATCCTAAATTTAAAGAAAAGATGTTAAAAATTGCTCAGGATAAATGGAAAGATGAAGAATTCAGAAATAAAAAATTGGAAAATTTAAAAAAAGTAAATAATGATCCTGAAATTCAAATTAAAAGATTAAAAAATTTAAGAGATCCGAAATCTAGAGCAACTATAAAAAAGAAAGCTATTAAAAGATGGAAAGATTCAACATATAGAACACATATGTTAAAAGTTAGAAACTCACCAAAAATTTTAGCCAAGCTAAGCAAAGCAATTAAAAAATCATGGAAAAATCCTGAAACTAGAGACAGATTAATGAAAATCAAAAGGGATCCAGCATATAGAGCTAAGTTAAGTAAGGCTGCAAAAAAAAGATGGAAAGACCCTGAACAGCGTGCAATGATGATTGGATTTCAACATATTCCGGAAGTCAAAGAAAAAAAAATTAAAGCTATCAAAAAAAGATGGAAAAATTCTGAGTATAAATCTAAAGTTATTAATGCATTGAAAAAAAGATGGGGTGAACCTAAATACTATACAAAAATGAAAAAGATTGCCAAAGAAAGATGGGCTGATCCTGAATATCGGAATAAAATGATAAAAATTCGTCAAGAAAAATTAAAAGATACTGTTTATCGTGCTAAATTGCAAAAGACTGCCAAAAAAAGATGGGCTGATCCTGAATATCGGAATAAGATGATAAAAATTCATCAAGAAAAATTAAAAGATACTGTTTATCGCGCTAAATTGCAAAAGATTGCCAGAGAAACATTAAAGAAACCTGAAGTAATAGCTAAAATAAAAAAAGGTTTACAAAATAAATGGAAAGATCCGGAATATCAAAAAAAAGTAAAAATAGGTATTCAGAAAAGATCTAAAAATAAAGAATGGTTAGCTAATTTGAAGAAAGCTGCTCAAAAAAGAGCAAATGATCCAAAATGGCGTGCAAAAATGAAAAAAATTATGCAGGATAAATTGAAAACAAATCCCGAATTTCGAGAGCAGTTATTGAAAAATTTAGCTAAAAAAGTGTGAGAAAGGTTTAAATTTATTTTATGTTATTAACATATTTTTCACATTTATTAACTGTAACCACAGCTATATATCTTATAATTTCATTATTAACATTATTAATACTTACAACTCCGCAAAAAAAATTATTACAAATTTATAATATTTCTATACTAATTGCATTTATTTTTCATACTGCTGCTTTAGTATTGCGTACTATTCTTTTAGAACATGCTCCTATGGCAAGTCTTTTTGACTCATTGCTTTTTTACACATGGTCAGTAAGTCTTATTGTGAGTATAATGTATCTTCGTTACAAAGAGGAGGCTTTGTCCTTATTTGTTGCACTACCGATTTTTCTTGCTTTACTAAAAGCTTACAAATCTCCGCAAGACATTCGACCTTTGAGTCCGGCCTTGCAAACATTATGGTTTGAAACACATGTTGGGACATCATTTATTGCTTATGGATTTTTTACCTTAGGCTTAAGTACTGGTTTTTTATATCTTCTAAAAAATAGAGAAAAAGCAAGGCTTTGCCAATTTATCTCTCCATTACCTGTAATAGAAAAACTAATTTACAGATTATGCGCATGGGGATTTTTTATATTTACTATTGCTATGACAAGCGGTGGCATCTGGGCATTTTTAGCATGGAGCAATTATTTTATCTGGACACCGAAAGAACTTTTTTCAATTATATTATGGTTATACTATTCAACTTATCTTCATGCGCGCTACATTTCTGACTGGCATGGAAAAAAAAGCGCTTATTTAGCAATTGGCGGATTTTTCTTAATGATTTTTACTTATCTTGGAATCAGTCTTTTAATGCGCAGTTCACATTCGTTTTAATTGATAGCAGCTAACTACATTATATATTGCATTGCAGTTGCTCGATTCATCGAGCTAATTTAAAAGGATACAATGTTCAAAAAAATATGGAATTTTTTTACATCTTTAAAACTCACAATTTATCTGGGTTTAATTTTTATTTTAGTTACAATTATTGGAAGTTTTTATATCCAGAATAATCCGGATTTTTTTACTGAAATTGATATGCAGAATTTTTTTAAGTGGTTCATAAATGCCTCCAGTCTTGATTTTAAAAAAGTCCTATGGATATGGGCTATTTTGCTTATTTTATTTTTATTAGCAATTAATACTTTTGTTTGCAGTATAGAAAAAATTATTTCTATCGCCCATTTGTTAGGTAATCCTTCTGTTGAAATAACACCCGACTTTATAGATAATTTACGTGTTAAAAACTCTTTTACTCTTGATAAAGATTCCGGTTTTAAACAAAAAATTTCAAAAATACTTGAGAATAAAAACTATAGAACTATTATAAAAGAGACATCAAATGGAGATGTAATAATATATGGAGACAAAGGCGGATGGAGTAAATTTGCTCCTTATATAGTGCATTTAGCTTTTATTTTGGTTCTTATAGGTCACTTTATTTCCAGTCTTACAGGGTCTAAAATTAATGGCATTCCTATTTTTTATAGACAAAGTATAAATTTGCATGGAACAAATATTACTGCGCGATTTAATGAAATTAAATTTGACTATTTAGAAGATAATAAAAGCATAAAAAATTTTGAAGCAAATATTTCAATTTTTGAAGATGGGCGAGAAACGCTGACAAAGTATGCAAAAATAAATCATCCTATTTTTTTCAGAGATAATATGGTTTTATATATTTTAACTTATGGATTTTATCAGGAAAGATTTTTATATATTCTTATAAATGTCAATCAGGATAAAGGCGCAAAAACTGTATTTATCGCATCTTTATTAATGCTGGCTGGATTATACTGCACATTGTTTATTACATATAGAAGATTCTGGATATATATTTCTCCATCAATTGATGGAAGTGAAAAATATCAAATAAAAATCGGAGGATGGGCAGATAATATAAATTTTGAATTAGAAAAAAGAGTTAATGAATTTATCAAGGAAATTCAAAACACAACTGATATAGTTCTTTCTGCACACCAATTATGAAGATTTTATATTTATTCATTATTTTTTTCCCTTTTATACTGAAGAGTTCCTGCTTACCTTTATATTATAAGATATGTAATTCATAAGCCATGCTGAATTAAAAAGCAGGTTAATATTTTTAAATACAAAGAGCAGTTCCTTATTTCATCTATTACTGGAGTGTCATTATTATTACCGTTCTTTGGATTACATAATAATGCATTTGTTATAAAAATATCTTCCCGTTTTATTCCTGCATTATTCAATAAGTTCTGAAAATTGTAACCGGTTCTATCTCCTAAAAATGGGACTCCGGTTCTATCTGCTCCAAGCCTACCAGGAGCTTCCCCAACAAAAAGCGTGTAAGAATATATATTACCATTATTATTAGTAAGAATTTTTGGTTTATTTAACATTCTGCTGCACAATCTACAATGTTTTACACTATCAGATATTCAAATAATATTTCTCTCTTTTTATATACTAATTGCATAGACATAATGGATCTCTTTCATTATTAGTTATTTTATCATAATAAATACACTTTTGAGCAAAACATCCAGAACCACATTTTGAAAAATCACTACAAATTTTGCATATTTCTGAAAAATTTGTCTTTTCTTTTCGTATCTTATTTAAATACTGTTTTTAAATTGATATATTAAAAATTTACCCCTAATCCAGCCACATCTGTTATATCATAAAATAATCTTCGTTTTTACTGCAAGGATGAATTGGCACAAATATAAATAAAGTCTCTGAAAGGTAAATAATTATTATAATTAGTGCCTTTGGCACTCCCAGATAAATAATTCCTATCAGAGACAGAAGATACCTCGCAGCTTGCTGCGAGGTTCTTCATTTACTATTATCCGGTGAAATTAATTTAACTGTCGGGAAATAAGACCTAATCCGTGATGTATCTCTTGTAATTAACTCAAGTTTATCAACTGCTGCATGAGCACCAATAAAAAAATCCGGCAATGGATATATTTTGCTGCCTTTGTTTTTTCTATATTGAATAAATGCTTTGCCTGCTAAAAAAAGCGCTTCTTTCGGAATATTGATTACTTTAAATCCACATTTATTTATTGCATCTTCGAGTTCTTCAATACGTTCAAAACCGATCGAAATCTCTGTATATATAATTGGATTGATATACATTGAATGAGAAACACTATAAAAATCAAGCATAGACTCCGACCATTCAACCCAGCTAAGGTCTTCTGTAAAAATATCCAATATTACATTTGAGTCGACCAATACTCCATTCATTTATTACCTCTGGTTAAAGACATTATTTCATCTGTTGACATCCTGATAGAAGCGATTCCACGTAACCGCTGAAATTTATTTTTTTTATGGGTCGGGGTTATTTTTTTAGTTAAATAAACTCTATTGTCTTTTTCTTCAAAATTGATTTCAGAATTTGGAGTAATTTTATATTTTTCACGTATATGTTGTGGAATAGTCACCTGACCTTTTATTGTAATCCTCATTATTTATACCTCCATATTTTTGTAATACTTCTAAATAGTATTACTTAATAAGTTTTTTGTCAATTATAAAATTTTCTTTTGGATATGTATGAAATTTAGCATATGAAATGGTGGTCATTGCATATCTGCTGAAGAAAGCAAAAGATAGTACAGAAAAAATAGAAAAAGAGTTAATGAATTTTTCAAGCAAATTCAGAACCCTATTAAAAAATCCATTTTTTGAATTGATATATTAAAAATTTACCCCTAATCCAGCCAATAAAAGATTTTTTTGATGAATAAAAAATTTTAATAAACAGCTCACGCGCTTTTAATAAATCTTGTGATTTAAGATTGTCCGTATGCATAATTGGGGTACTGCCTCCAAACCTTGCCCAATCTTCTGTTTCAATCCATCCTTTTTCTTTTGCTTCCATATATAATGGAGTTCCAGGATAAGGAGTTATAATACACATTCCTATACTTTCAGGATTTAATTTTGAAATTAAAATATAAGTATCATATAGGGATTTTTTGGTTTCATCTGGTAGTCCAACCATTAATAAAAAATGAAGTTTAAGTCCGATTTTTTTAGCTAAATCCCTGATTTTTTTTAATTTTTCTAGTGTCAGACCAATTTTTGCCTGTTTTTGCATAATTTCAGAGTCTCCGGTTTCAACTCCGATATTCATACCTTTACATCCGGCTTTTTTCATTTTGCACATAAGCTCTTCATTCAAACAGTCAACTCTTGTCTCGCACCACCATTCGATTTGCAGATTTTTTTTAATAATTTGCTCGCAGATTTCATCAACTCTGGATTTATTAAATGTAAAAGTTGCATCTCGAAAAAGTATCTTGTTAATTTTATAATTATTTACTATATCTTCTATTTCCTGTAAAACATGTTCTGGATTTCGCGATCTCCATGTCTTGCCCTGTACCATAGGATAAGCGCAATAATATGAACATGGGAATGGACAACCGCGGCTTGTCTGCATGATAGTAACTTTATCGCCAAGTAAAACATATTTGTATTTTTCATTATCCAGCAGATTTCTTGCAGGAAGCGGTAATTTATTCAAATCTTCAATAAAATTTTTTTCTTCAACAATGAATTCTCTATTATTTATATATGCTGTACCCTTTTTATCTTCTCTTTTTATTATTTCTAAAATATTAATATCACTTTCACCATAAATACATAAATCCGCCTGACTTTTTTCCAGAATTTCTTTTAATATTGGCGGATATGTTATACCTGTTTTTGTAATAACCAGAGCTTTTGAGTGTTTACGAATTTCATTTATAAATGAACAGTCATTATAGATAGTTGGCAGTGATACAGTAGCTATCACTGTATCCGGGGAATATTCCTTTACTATTTGATATATATCACTATTTGAATAATTATAAATGTCAGAGTCAACAATTTTTGCTTCATGTCCCTTATTCAGCAAAGTTGCAGCCATATAGGCTAATTCCAGCGGCGGCAAAACCACTGTTTCTCCGCTCGAAAGTCCAAGTCCGCCAGCCATATCTCTGGTTATAGATTTATTTCCGCTGGGTGAATTTATTAAAAGTACTTTCATGTTTTATCTCCGAAAAATCCTTGCTCCTTTGCCCATTTAATCGTTTTTGTTATACCATCTATAAGATTTACTTTGGGATCATAACCTAATTCATTTTTAGCTTTTTCTATTGAATAAGCGCGATGGATGTTTCCGCAATTGCCAATTGCAAAATAAGTAAGCAGATCCGCTTTTTTATTGAGCCTAAAATATAATTCACGTAAAAATAGCAATATTTCATCTTTTCTGCTTTTTGCAAATTGAGGTTTAAAATCAACATTTAAACTTTTGGCAATTAAAATATATATCTCTTCTAATGTAACAATTTCTTTACCCGCTAAAATAAAAATATCATTTTTTATATTTTTTTTAATTGCTGATAAAATACCATTTACAACATCGTCAATATAAACAAAATTATAATATCTATTTTTATAAGCAGCTAAATATTTCATTAATTTATCATTATGATTAAGAATAGCTTTTGCCATAGGAACGATAAAACCCGCACCCCCAGGTCCGTAAACATTCCCAAGACGAAGGATACAGGCATGAATATCATGATGGTTTGTAAAATCTGTAATTATTTCTTCCGCCTCTTTTTTTGATTTTCCATATGAGCTTACGGGTTTGCATATTAAATTTTCATCTGCCGGAATATTTTTTTCTTTAATCGTTCCCATAGCTTCAATACTGCTGGTAAAAATAAATTTTTTTATTCCGAATTTGTATGCAGCATTTAACAGATTTGAAACCGCTGATACATTAACCCTGCAATGAGTTTTTTTATCCCCAAAATAGTCCATATAAGCTGCAAGATGTATTATTGAATCTATATTTTTTATTTCAGATAATGATTTTTCCAGTAAATTAAAATTACATATATCACTTTCCAATATTTTAATTTTTTCTTTTGTGAAAGGATCAGCATTCTTTTTATCTCTGGTTAAAACTATTACATTATTTCCATTCTCTAATAGTTTAGCAACAAGTATTTTCCCAATAAAACCTGTTCCGCCGGTAATTAATATATTCATTATTCTTTCAATTTTCTTTTAAGGTATAGGAAAATCAAAATTTCTGATGAGTATTATAAGCATGGGAAATCAGCATGTCAATAAGATTTTACGGAATTTATATCTGGAAGTGCCAAGAATAGGGGCTGTCCAAAAAGGTCGCGACTTTGACGAATAAACTTCTATTTATCTAGATATAAAGTACCTTAAGTTCGAAAAATCCAATATTTATCGTAATTACAATTATATTATTTTGACTAAATAAATATTTTGTAACCTTTTTGGACAGCCCCATGAATTGGCACAAATATAAATAATAATAAAATATTCCTATCAGAGACAGAAGATACCTCGCAGCTTGCTGCGGAGTACTTCATTATCTTTCTCCTTTTTTAATTATTTTTCAACCTTACGAATTATTACTACAAGTATTAAATTAATAAATCAGCTTCTTTAATCATAGATGATGTTTAATATTGCTGTTGATATATCTTATTCTTTCTTATATTAAAAATCTATTTAATTTAATCTGATATGAAATACTATTTGTACAAAATATTTTGAGAAATTTGAGATGGTTTTAGTTAAAATAATGTGAGCGCGGACAACGATTTTTTGTTTGCTCATCGGAAATATGCTCTTCTTATGCTTAAAAGAGCAAAATATAAAAAAATATTTGATTTTAATATAAAAGTGCTAAATGCAGAAGATTTGATTGGGCTTAAAGTTCAATCAAGCTCAAATGATAAACAACGATATTTTCAAGATATGGCTGATATTCAAGAATTAATAAAACAAAATTATAAAACAATACAAAAAAAGAAAAATCATCAATTATAAAAATGTAAAAATTTGATATTTCTACTTTTTATACAATCCAAATTTTAATTTCCACACCATAATAATAGCTTCAATCATAATAGATCTGGACATTTTAGATGTGCCGACATGTCTATCTACAAAAATTATTGGAATTTCTTTTATTTTGAATCCCTTTTTTAATGCTCTAAAATTCATTTCTATCTGAAAGGAATATCCGTCTGAATCAACAGCATCAAGATTTATACTTTCTAAAACTTTTCTTTTAAAACATTTAAAACCGGTTGTAGTATCTTGAATCTGCATTCCTGTTATAAAGCGTACATAATAGCTGGCGATTACACTTAAAAATAATCTTCGGAGAGGCCAGTTTATTACGCTTATCCCTTTAATATAACGTGAGCCGATAACAATATCGCAATCATTAATTGCTTCTAAAAAGATCGGTAATTTTTCAGGTGAATGAGAAAAATCCGCATCCATTTCGAAAATGTAATCCGCGCCAAGTTCCAGAGCATATTTAAAACCGCTGATATATGCTCTGCCTAAACCCATTTTTCCCTGACGATGGATTACATGCACTCTATCGGGATTTTCATTATGCAATTCATCAGCAATTTTACCTGTTCCATCAGGGGAGTTATCATCTACTATAATTATTAAAAATGGCAGTGGCAGTTTTAAGATTGCATAAACTAATTTTTGAATATTTTCTTTTTCATTATAAGTTGGGATAACGACTACTGATTTCATAATTCTCCAATTATGGTTTGCGAAAATGCCAAGTTATTTTCAAGCCCTATTTAAAGTCATTAATATGCCCAAGCAATGAGCGTATTCCCTGCGTTGCTAATTTAATATCATGCCATGACCTTAAAGTCAAAAAAGATTTTATTAAAAATTTAGGTTCATAATGTATTTTCCACATTTTTTGGCACCATTTATTTGAGTCACAATTACTTTTTAATATTGGATGAGACATATCATATCGTTCATAATTTTTTGGGTCATCCAGAAACCAATCATTTTTTACTGATTCCTGAAAAAGAGGTGTTCCCGGATATGGGACAATAACACTGGATTGCAAGGAATCGCCAAAATGTGTTTTATATAACATTAATTCACGCGCCACTTCATAATTTCTTTTTGCCTCTTCCTCGCTTTCCCATGGATATCCCATCATTGTTGTAAGCATAATTATAAGTCCGTGTCTCTTAGCTGTTTTAACACCTTCAATAATCTGTTCGATAGTTTCTTGTTTATTTAAACGTCTTAAGGTTTCGTTATTGCCTGTCTCAAGTCCGACTTTTAATAAACGGAACCCAATTTTTTTTAGTAATTTACAGGTCTCATCAGTTAATGAATCTGCGCGTGCATTGGATGAAATGAGAACTTTACTTAAAAGATTTTTTTTTTTTTTTTTTTTTTAAAATTTTTGCAGCCATTCAATATTCCAGATTGCTCCAGCTTCATTATCGTCAAAAATTTCCTGTATTTTATATTTTTTTACTAGATGTTTTATTTCGGACACAACATTTTCCGGTGAGCGTAGCCGCCGAGTACATTGCCAGAGAGCATGCTGCCAGATACAAAATTTACATTGCCCGGGCAGATTTGCATGTCCGCCACAGCCGCGTCCTGTTAATATATAAGCACAGGGATGATGTAAATATGCCTCGCCATACAAATCCCAATGAGTCAGGTCTCTATCAATAAAAGGTAATTCATCAAGATTATCCTTAAGTTCAAAATTCCC
>CAYWFU010000080.1:0-14403 GCA_964457585.1 uncultured bacterium
TAAAAATTAAACGTCTTAAATTAACAATGGTACAAACAGGATATACAAGACAAAAACCGCTTGATAAAGATATTTTTATGCAAGAAGGTGATAAAAACACTAAAGCATTATCACATATTTTAATAAAGGAATTGGAATTTTTATGCGGTTATTCATCTGCTTCTTTAGGAGAACGTCTGTATGTGGATAATAACAACATGCAAGGAGTTTTAATTTACACAATTGCCGGTTCTGAAGGAAGTTATGGTGGTTTAGTTACTCAAGCTGAATCTGAAAAATTCGAAAAAATATTAAGTTCAGCTTTATTTCGCGCTCGTGATTGTGCGTCGGATCCGATTTGTTATTATTCTAATGGACAGGGAATTGGAGGATTGAATTATGCCGCATGTTATTCATGCGCTCTGCTTCCCGAAACATCATGCGAGGAATTTAATTTGTTTTTGGATCGAAGAATGTTAATTGATAATGATTTTGGATTTTTTAAAAGTAGTGTTTCTAATTTATAATGGCTCTTCTCCAAACCATGTGGGTAAAATTTAACCATTTTCATCAATTTCTGGCAACATACAGGTAATGAAATATTGGTGGTGCCATAAAAAAGATTTGACATGAAAATAAGTATTAAGTTACAATAAACATATTAATGAGTATAAAATAAGGGAGAAAAATAATGAAGTTAAAACGATGGGTTGTAATTGTTGTATTGTTGATTTTAGTTTGGTTTTTGTTTTTCAAGTCAGATTCTTCATCAAAAGGTATTATAATGAAAAATGTTCTGACAGATTTTAATAGGGAAACCGAGAAGCCTAAAATAGATAAATCAGCACATGTCAGTGCTCAGGCAACGGTAATTGGAGATGTTCATATTGGCAAGAATGTATATCTTGGACCTCATTCCTTTGCTCGAGGCGATGAAGGACAGCCTCTTTATATTGGTGATAATTCTAATATTCAGGACTGCGCAGGAATACATGCTCTTGAAAGTGAAGAAATGGAATCTGAAAAAAAATGGAAAAAACTTGATAACAAGTTATATACTGATACAGGGAAATTGCTTTCCGGTGATGAAGCAGAAAAAGAAAAAGGATATGCTGTATATATAGGTAATGCGGTATCCATAGCTCATCAATCATTAGTCCATGGACCTGCTTATATTGGTGATAGTACATTTATTGGGATGCAGTCATTGGTATTTAATGCGAAAGTTGGTAAAAATGTAGCTATTGGAGTAAAAAGTCTTATAACTAGCGGAGTAACAATCCCTGATAATACATATGTTCCGCCTGGCTCTATTATTACTACTCAAGAGCAGGCAGAAGCGCTTTCATCCAGAATTGGAAGTCCATATGAAAAAACTAATTCTAATGTTGTTCATGTTAATATGAGTCTTGCTAATGCTTATAATGGTGAAAATGCCTTAAAAAAGGTTAAAAAAGTACATGTTGCTGAAATAAAAGATACTACATATAGCGAGATTAAGCGATGAAAGATATTCTTTCTTTACAAATTGGACAAACAATACTTATAATTACAAAAAATAAAAATATTCATGAAGAATATTTAAGTAAAATAGAAAATATTGAAAAAAAGTATATGTTTCTGATTAATCCTTTTGATGAAGAAAAAACACCAGTAAAAAAAGGAGATATTTTACCATTTTTTGTTCTTGAAAATAATGAAATTTATAATTTTCAAAGCAGGATTGAAGATATCTCCTTCAGTCGTATACCAAGAATAGTCATAGAGAAACCCAAAGAAATTAACCTTAATTTCAGGCGTATCACCATACGATTTCCATTATCTATAACTGTTAAATATGAAATTGTTGCTCCGAAAACCTATTTTAAAAATTCAAATATTATACAGATAGGAACTGCATTAGCTAAAAATATCAGTGTTGGAGGAATTTTACTGGAAACGAGTGATAATGTTAATGGTTTAAAAAATATAAATATGATAAAATTGCATTTTACATTACCTGCCTATCCTATATTGCATCTTCAGGGTAAAATATCAAGGATAAAAATTAATAATAATAAAACTGAATTTGTTGTCTCTTTTATTGAACCCAGTGCTAAGGATAAAGAAAATATAATAAAATATATTTTTAATTCACAAAAAAAATACATTTTAGATAAAACCCTGCTTGAGAATTTATGACAATGAATTTCCTTGAAAAAATTATTCAATATAAAAAAGAAAATATTCCTTCTAAAAAAAAAATACTTCCTTTAAATGAAATAAAAAATAATCTTGCGCTCAATAAAAAACATAAAAATTTCAAGACCAATATATCTATCCCAAATCAAATTAATCTTATTGCTGAAATCAAACATGCTTCTCCTTCGCGTGGAATAATACGTGATCCTTTTAATCTGCTGGAAATAGCAAAAATATATGATTCCTGCGGAGTATCAGCTATTTCAGTGCTTACTGAGGTTGAATATTTTAAAGGAAGCATTGAATATCTGAAAGCAGTTCAATCTGTTACTTCTATTCCGCTTTTAATGAAGGATTTTATTATTGATGAATATCAAATTTATGAAGCTAGTATAGCTGGTGCTTCTGCAATTCTTTTAATTGCCGCAATATTGACCAAAACTGAAATCCGGTCATTTTTTATTTTAGCTCATCAGCTAGGAATGGATGCTGTTGTGGAAGTCCATGATGATGAAGAACTGGAAAAAGTTTTATCCTGTGATGTTGATATAATCGGTGTGAATAACCGAAATTTAAAAACCTTTCAAGTTGATTTAAATACTTCCATAAAGCTTAAGAAACAAATACCTCCAAATAAAATTATCGTCAGTGAAAGCGGAATAAAAAATAGAGAGGATATTTTACGCTTAAAGGAAGCAGGTTTTAATGCTGTTCTTATCGGTGAAACTTTCATGCAGTCTCAAAATATAAAAGAAAAAATTGAGGAGTTGTGGAACAAATCAGTTTGAAATCTGCGCTTCGCTAATATATATTTTTCTTGTTAAATCTTTAAATTTTACTTTATTTTTATTAATTTCCAGTTGAAGTTTTCCAGGACTGAAAAGTTCAATAGGAGTAAAATTAATATTGTTTTTCATCCCAACAAAAATATATGCAAATCCCTTAATATTATCCTTATTGTAATTCCCTTTTGCTCCATAGTAGGTTTTTAATATATCAATTATTTCCGGACTTAAATATTCAGTCCCTTTCAAAATGCTTGAGACCACAACAATAGTATCATCCGGTTGTTTCAATAATATATTTTTTATATTTTTGTAAATCTCTTCTTCATTAATATTATAGCTTTGAAAAAATATTGGTTCAGGATATGAAGGATTTATCGCTGCAACATTAATTCCTGGATATGGGTATTTAATTGAATTATTTCTGGTTTTAATGCAATCCTGATTTAGAAACCACACTGAATTATCAGTAGCATTATTTCCCTGAATACCAAAACTTTTAATTGAAATTGGTAAAAATTTTTTATATGAATCAGGAATATTCAACTCCATTTCCTGTGTTTTATCAATATTAAGAGGAACAATTCTACCTTTAATATTATTTGGAGATTCTGAATTTTCAATATCATATTCAAAAATGTTATATCCAGCAGTTGGGAAATTAACTGTTCTTTTTTCATTATTTATATATATATTATAATCGCCCTGTATAGCTTCACATATCAATTTGATTTTTTTACTGTTATCTTTTCCCGGAAAAACAAAATATAATTCCTCTCTTTCCTTCTCAGTCAGGATATGAGCCCAGATATAGCATAAATAAAAGCTATAATTTTTATCATTTATTTTTATAATATTTTTATCAGGTACTGAAAAATTCATTGTATAAAGCATACTCCCATTATAATCTTTCCAGATATTTTTTCCACGATCAGTATTTCCAAAAAGCATCTGCTGATTTTCAAGCTCTTCTGAATAAAACCATTTTTCATCAACAATATATTTACTGAAAAATCTTTTTATTGGATTCATATAAAGAGGAGTTGCGGCTGGACTGCCGAGTAATACATATTTCAGATTAAATATCTGCATAAAATTATCTCTATCGTTTTCAGGTATTGAATCAAGATACGGGGCAATAGACGGATCATCTGCTAATGTATAATAAAAGGCATCCAGAATCTGGTGATTTCTATTATAAAAAGTGCTGTTCTCGGTTCGGCCAGTATAGCCAAATATCATATCTTTTTCAAAAATATTCTGATATAAAAATATATGATTTTCCATTCCATGAGGAATAGCATTGGCTTTAAAAAGATATCTATCCGCAACCATTGGACTATAAGGGAGATAGAGCATTGTACCTTTTGGCTGTTTTTGCAAATATTGAAATACCTGAGGCGGATCATATTTTTCTAAATAAATAGGGATATAAAGATGATCAACTATTAAAAAAATGCCAATTAAAACTATTAAAATATTTTTAGTGTTCTTTTTAAAATTACTGAATAAAGCTTCCAGAGCTATTGCAAAAATAATTGCCAGAAATAGAATAGCTATTATTGCAAAGCGGCTTGGGTGCCGGAAATGCCGCAGAAAAGGAAAAGCATGAAGTATAAAATATGATGGAATTGGTATATTAAATTTTAATGTGTCATATTCAAATTGGTTATGTCCTGCTACGCGCAGTAAAGGGCCGAAAGCAAATAAAAAATACATTACAGTATAATAAAAAATTGTTTTGAAATTATTGTTCTGATAAATTTTTTTAATTATGCAGGCAAATATAATAATTAAAAAAACTCCTATCCCAATATATATATTTGTTTCTAATATAAACTCAAATGAAGATGGGAATTTAATAGTATTGAACTTATCTTTAACAATCATTGATAAAGGATCAAGTACAGCAAAATCAGCGCCCATCCATCCAATTGTATTTGGAGTTGCAAATCCTTTTATCTCAGCCATAATTATAAAATATACGCTTAAAATAGCTGCGGGTGAAAGCATAACTGCTATCTTTCCCCATCTTTTCAGAATATCATTAATATTAAAATACTCTTTCCTTTTTTTAATAAATAACCATATTTCTGCAATTGGAATGAAAAGCATTGTCATAATAAAAATATATGGTTCTGAAAAAAATAAAAGTAATGTTATCCCGGCTAAAATTGCTGTATCACGCCAGGAATATTTCTTTTCATCCAGAAATTTTATATAACGATAAATGAAAAAAGGGATAAACATTGTCATAAATTTCTGATAAACACCGCGTAAAAAAATAATCTGCTTGGTGCAGAAAGCAAACAATAAACTTCCTGTAAAAGAAGCAATTTTATCTTTGCAAAAATAGTTTATCAGCTTGTAACTGAAAAATGCAGCTAACATCATTGTAAGTATTAAAAATATATTTAAGGAAAATATAAAATGCCGTGTGATTAAATATAAAATTGCAACTGAAAAACTTAATAGCGGGCTGAGTATATGATAGAGATATGAACCAAATGGATAAAATTGCGATGAATCAAAATAATGGCTTGAAAAATTTTTAAAATTATCAATTGCTAAATATATTTCATGTATTGTTTGATTTGTATCCTCGCCATCGCTGGGAAAACAGGTTAAGAAATTTGGAAATAATGGCCATGTGACAATTATGGCTATAATAAGATATGCCATAAAAAGAAAAATTGCTTCTTTATGCTTTTCAAAGTCAAAACGTAAATTCATAATTATTTTTTCTTAGGTTTTAATAAATCAGGATTTTTTCTTATTAATTCTTCTTCCTGTATATTTTTAATAGCTATCCTGGCAGGATAATTACCATCAATATCTTTATAAATAAAATATTTAGTCAGCGCAGGAATTGCTTCAGAAAAAGAACTATATATACTGCTTAATACTTGAATAGTTAGTGTACCTTTATTGTTAATTTGATTAAATTCATTTATAATCTTTTCCGGATGTTCCTTAAGTAAAAAAACAATAAAACGCGCTACTTCAGGCCGTGATGAACCAAAAACATAATTACATGTGTAAAAAAGAAAATTTCTATATGCGTTAAAATCACGATTCCCTATTGCTTCCAAAAAAATTTTATTGCCCAGTTCCTGAGTTTCCTTGTGTTTCGAATCCAGCTTTAAAATTTCACGCACCTGATCAAAAGCATCCTCGTAATTTGACTGAGAAAATCTTATTTTCGCTATCATAATTCTAGCATCGATATTATCTCTGGATTTTTCAAGTATTTTCGCTAATTGAGTTACTGCACGATCATAATCTTCTTTTTCAATTAATTCCTTAGCTTTCTTGAAATATTCTTCAGTATCATCAAAAGCATATATTTTATCTGGAAGTGCCAATTCATCCCTGCAGTAAACTGCAGGGATGAATTGGCACAAATATAAAAAATAAATAATTCCTATCAGAGACAGAAGATACCCAATGGATCTGCCACTGGGTTCTTCATTATTAATCATGGGTAATATGTAATTATTACCTTCATATAAAAATACTATAACAAAAATAATAAAACTCAATGCAATTCTAGCTCTTTTAAGCATAAATCTTCCCTGCATTCACAAAAATATAGAAAGGTTTGGAACTATTTTTAGGAGTGATTTATATTAAATTATAACAAATTAAAATTATATTGCAAGTTTTGATTAAATCATTATCTTTTCAATATCCTTGTTAAAAAAATCTTTGTTCTTTCTGTCTTCGGATTGGTAAAAATTTCCTCAGCATATCCGGTTTCAACAATTTCTCCTTTATCAAAAACAACAACTCTATCAGCAACCTCCCGTGCAAAGCCCATTTCATGCGTTGAAATTAAAATTGTCATTCCTTCATCAACAAGATTCTTAATAACTGAAAGCACTTCTCCAACCATTTCCGGATCAAGAGAGGATGTTGGTTCATCGAATAACATAGCTTCTGGTTTCATTGCAAGCGCTCGAGCTATTGCAACCCGCTGCTGCTCGCCGCCGGATAAATTTTCAGGATAACTCTGTATTTTTTTCTCCAGATTTATTTTTTTTAATAATGTAATTGCATTTTCCTTTGCTGTATTTAAATCAATACCAAGTACATTGATTGGCGCTTCAATTATATTTTCAAGAGCATTCATATGCGGGAATAGATTAAATTGCTGAAATACCATACCAACTTTAAGCCGAACTTTTCTTATCAGCTCTAAATCTTTTTTTTCTGGATTCAGACGGTTCAATGAGTGCAGTTCAATTCCATCAACAATTATTTCCCCATCCTGAAAATATTCCAGCCCATTAATACATCTTAAAAATGTACTCTTTCCGCTTCCTGATGTACCTATTAAAACCACAACTTCACCTTTTTGCACATCAAGGTTAATACCTTTAAAAAGATGAAATTCACCATAATATTTATGTAAGTTTTTTATCTTAATCATATTTGTGTTAAATTAAGCCTGATAAATCAGGCAACTACAAAAATTCCAATGTAGTTGCTCGATTTATCGAGCATTTCAAATTCCTATACCTAAATTTATACTCCCTTTGGGGACAGCTTTTTCTCCAATTTTTTTGCCAGTAAAGATAATGGATAACTCATAATAAAATATAGAAATGCAACAATTAATCCCAGTTCAAAAAATCTTAATGTTGTTGCTGCAAGTATGCTGTAGGTCTTTGTTAGTTCAACCATTGCAATAACAGATACAAGCGAAGAATCTTTAAAAAGCGCTATAAAATCATTTGTAATTCCCGGTAATGCAATTTTAATTGCCTGAGGTAGAATTATTCTTCTAATTGCAAGATTTTGTGTCATACCAAGTGATAAGGATGCTTCCATCTGTCCTTTTGGAATAGCACTTATCCCTGCTCTATATAATTCCGCTTCATAAGCGGCATAATTCATGCCTAATCCAATAAACGCCGCTAAAAGCGGACTTAACGAAATCCCTATATTTGGCAGTCCGTAATATAGAATATATAATTGCAGAAGCAGCGGTGTGCCCCTGTAAATTTCAATATATACTGTAGCAATTGAATTAAATGGTGATTTTGCATATAGCCTGACAAGAGTAAGAATCAATCCCAGTATAATAGCTAATGCCATTGATGTGACAGAAATCAATATTGTTATTCCAGCGCCTTTTAGAAGCGCAGGAAAAAATGTGTAAATTGGAGCTTTTCTGTTATCTTGAATATTTATTGTTTTTGTTTCGGTTTTTATATTCTGGTATAAATTCTCCTGCTTTTCATTCCATAGATCCCATTTCTGATATATCTTTTTAAGTTCACCTGTCACAAAAAGCTTATTGAGTATTTCATCAATTTTTTTCTTTAATTCTTTATCTTCTTTTCTTATCGCTATCCCATAATATCCTTCTCCAACTGGATTTCCTGCATATTTTAATTTTGGATTCGGCTTGCCATAATAGGCTGCAATAGGCAAATCGAGCAAAACCGCATCAAGTCTGCCAATAGCAAGATCCTCATAAGGCTCAACCTGTCCAGAATAAACTTTGATATCAATCCCGCCTAATTTGGAAAGCATATCAAATGCAACAGCACCAGAAAGCGTCCCAACCTTTTTATTCTTCAGATCATTTACGCTTTTGATATTTTCTTCATTCTTTTTTACTACAAGCTGTTCCATATAAATATAATATGGATGGGAAAAAAATATTTTTGATTCTCTTAAAGGAGTGATTTCTATCCCGTTTATCGCAATATCAAAATCTCCCCTTTCAAGTGCAGGGATGAGACTATCCCACGCATTCTGGCATTGCTTTGCTTTAACACCTAATTCTCGTGCAATAGCATCAGTGATATCCACTTCAAAACCAATTAATTTTAAAGGATTATCCGGGGCAGGAAAGACGTACGGTGCACCGCCTTCAGCATCAGAACCCCATAATAAATATCCTCTTTCCTTTATTTTCATCAAACTGTTGTCTTGTGCGTGAATGGGAATAAATAGAAAAAATAAAATGTATATTAAAATAAAAGATAAAAATGTTTTGGAAAAATTTATCATTTGAAAACCTCATAGAATTATATAAAAACTTTTATACATTTTACGAGACAAATTGTCAATGCTATTTAATGCTTTACAGAAATTTCCCATCTTGCAAAAATTGCTATTTTTATAATTGCAATTGCTTGATTTACCAAGCTCGTAGAGACGCAAAATTTTGCGTCTCTACAAAAAAATACTATTTTGGGAAATTTCTGAATGCTTTACAATAGGAAAAAAATGCCTGTTGTTTAATATTACATTTAGGGCTTGCGAAAAAATTCCTTGATATTTAAGCATTTTTTTTTGGTATTAAAATTGCAGCTTCAAAAATAATACATTTATATTTAATTTTAAATTAAGCCTGATAAATCAGGCAGCTACAATGCAATATATTTGTAGTTGCCCAATTTATTGGGCATATTCAATTTCCTAAACTTTAAATTAAAAGGAATTAATTATGACAAAAGTAAATTTATCGCTTTGTATGATTGTTAAAAATGAAGAAAATTTGATAGAAAATTGTCTTGGAAGTGTTAAGGAACTCGTTGATGAAATAATAATTGTTGATACTGGTTCTTCTGATAGAACAATTGAATTATGCAAGAAATATACTGAAAATATTTTTTCCACAGAGTGGAAAAATGATTTTTCAGGACCTCGTAATTTAAGTATATCAAAAGCAAAGGGAGAATGGATACTTATACTTGATGCAGATGAAGTAATTTCCCAAGTCGATCATGATAAAATAAAAAGATTAATTTTAAATAAAAAAGCATGCGCTTATAAATTTGATACACGTAATTATACAAATTTGGCAGGAATGGTTGGCTGGCAGCCTAATGATTTTGTTTATCCTGAATCAAAAGATTACAAAGGATGGGTAATATCAACAAAAACCAGATTGTTCCGTAATAATATGGAATTATTTTTCAAGGGTGAAGTACATGAAATGATTGACCCTGAACTTAAAAGAAGAAAATTATTAATTAATAAAACTGAAGTCCCAATTCATCATTATGGGAGATTTATTGAAAAAAATAAAATTGATGAAAAAACAAAAAGATATCTTAATATTGGTTTAGAAAAACTTAAAAATAATCCAGATAGCTTTCAAGCTAATTTTGAAATTGGACTTCAATATCGTGAAATAAAAGATATTAATACTGCTATGGAATATTTTCGAAAAACCATACAAATTGAACCTAGATTTGCTCTTGCATATAGTGAACTTGGCGTTATTCTGGGATTAAAAGGAAGAATCAGGGAAGCAATTGATACATTTAAAAAAGGATTATCTTTTTCTCCAAATAATGCTGATATATGCAATAATTTAGGATTTACTTACGAAGCAATAAACAATTTACAAAAAGCTGAGGAATATTATATAAATGCTCTGAAAATATTTCCTGAAAGTGAAACTGCAAAAAGGAATTTGGAAAATGTTATAAAAAAGAAAATCCACAATAAAGCAAGTATATCTCTTTGTATGATAGTAAAAAATGAAGAGGAAAATTTAGAAGAATTACTCAGCACAGTTTATCCATATTTTGAAGAAATAATAATTGTAGATACGGGTTCGAGTGATTCAACGTGTGAAATTTCAAAAAAATACGAAGCAAAAGTTTACAATTATATATGGAAAAACGATTTCGCAAGCGCAAGAAATGAATCGCTGAGGCATGCAACTTCTGACTGGATTATATGGATGGATGCTGATGACAGAGTTTATGAAGAAGATTTGAAAAAAATAAGAAGTGTTATAAAACAGACATCAAAAAATAATGCTTATTATTGTATTCTTTCAAATATTAAAAAAGATGAAATAGAAACAACATGTAATCAAATGCGTATTTTCCCAAATCTTAAAGGTATAAGATTTGAAAGACCAATTCATGAACAGGTGATTTTCTCTCTTAATGAATTAAAATTAAAATTAAATTATACTGACATTATTATTAATCATACGGGATATAAAGAAGAGGATATAACTAATAACAAGATTAAAAGAAATATTGAAATAATAGAAAAGCAATTATTGCAAAATCCGGATGATTTTCATCTGAAATTTCAACTGGCATCTTCTCTGGTTAATTTAAATGAAATACCTCGTTCAATAGAATTGCTAAAAGAAATAATAAATATTTCACCAGAAATTACCGGTAAAGACATGCATCTTTACAGCCTGGTTTTTCTTGGGAAAATTATTAAAAGTAGTAATACTGAAGAAGCAGAAAAATTTTTTATTGAGGCTCTTTCAAAAGATTCAACGTACGGACTTGGTTATTTTTGTCTTGGTGAGTTATATTTTGAAAAAGAAGAGTGGGAAAAATCAGCAAAATATCTTGAACAGGTTAAACTTAATTCAATAAAATTAACAACCATGCCAATTAAGAAGGAAAAAATTGAATCTCTTGTTTATTATTATCTTGGTAAAATTTATCATAAAATGAATAAAATGGATGAGATGGAAGAAAATTTCGATAAAATATTGTATGGCAGAGACTCCAATCTCGAAAAAAAATTTGATATTGCTACTATATATATAAAAGAAAAAAAGTACATAAAGGCTTATAACATATTAAAAATATTATATGAAAAAGAATTTCAGATAAAAGATACAATGTTCTATATGGCACTTATTAAACTTTATCAAGGAAATATTAGAGAATCGAAATTGCTGTTTGAACAGATTATTAGTTTATATCCAGATATGTATGAGGGATATTTAAATCTAGGAGTTATTGAAGAAAAGGCAGATGATTATGAAAAAGCTTTATATTATTATCAGAAAGCTTTTGAGCTTGAATCAAACAATTTTAATATTTCTGCTGATTTGGCACATCTTTATCTGAAAATGGGAAATGCTGAAAAAGCAAAACAATTTTTTGTTAGAGCATCAGAAATAAATTCTGAAGTTTCGGATATACAAGCCGGTTTAGCAGTAATTCAAGCATATGAAATAAATACTGCTTCATCCTGTAAAAATGATAATAATGCATCAGAACATATTTTAAATATGTTTAATAATTTAGAAAATATATGGTCAAAATTAATTTTAATAGAAAAAATCATTCCTGAGATAGATAAAATTGTTTTTTTAAAAATTGATAAAAAATTTGAATGGCTCGGAGATCTAAACTGGAATAATAAAAAATTCCGCGATGCACTTTTATGTTACCAGGTTGTATCCTTAATAAATTATGATGAAAAATATTATTATGAAAAATTGATAAATTATTATCTTTTAAAAGGGGATATTGTCAATACTGTAAAAGTAATTGAGTTTTTATTATCTATATATCCTGAGGATCAGGATTTACTTTCCAAACTGGGCAGATGTTATAGTAAATTGAAGATTCCTGAAGCAGCTCGATTATGTTTTGAGCAGATATTAAAACACAATCCTTTAAATCCGGAAGCATTGCATTTTATGTCATGTAATTAAAAATTATTAAATAGCTTACTGAAAAATCTTTTTGATGATTCTTTATTAGATGCAATCTCGGAAATTATTTTACCTAATTTTTGCTGCATTTGTTCAACAGTAAATGGTTTACATATATATTCATTAGCACCGGCACTATTTAAAGCAATCTCAACTTTCTCCAATGTTTTTTCACTTGTAACCATAATGATTGGAATTTTTTCAGTTTTTCCCGCAGCACGCGCCTGTTTGACAAAATCTATCCCGCTCATCTTTGGCATATTCCAATCAACAAATATAATATCTATTAGTTTTGGATTAAGCTTTGAAATTGCATCTTCACCATCGCATGCTTCAATAAATTCAAAATCAGCCAATCGTGTTTTAGTTAATGCCTCACTAACCACTCTTCTCATTATTTTTGAATCATCAATTATAAGGGCTTTTATTTTCATATTATTATCTCCTTCCAGAAATCTTTCATTATTAGAGGTAAATTTTTTTATTACTTTAGTTCTATTTTTTAAATTTTTATATTTTTTTCTAAAGTTTAAAACATATATGCCTCTAATAGAATGGAATGAAATGATGATTCACCATTAATCATCATAGTAATTCGATGCAAAATAGAGAATCAGCAGAGAACAATTAAATTTTATTTATTAATATGTTCTGTTCTGAAACTCACATTCTATTAATAGGAGGTGAATGCGTTGTGGGGAAAGGAACTCCCAATATAAAAGGTTCCCAACTATGAAATGGAATTCATTAGTAAAACAAGGAGGATCATACAATGGGTTTACGAATAAATAACAACATAGCAGCTTTAAATGCACATAGACAATTAACAGCAACAGACAAAGGTATATCAAAATCATTAGAAAGATTATCATCTGGTTATCGTATAAACAGAGCATCAGATGATGCCGCAGGTCTTGCAATATCACAGGGTATGCGCGCACAGATTGTTGGTTTAAGACAGGCATCAAGAAACGCATCAGAAGCAACTAACCTTATTCAGACTGCAGAAGGTGCTGCAAATGAAATTCATTCAATGCTGATTCGTTTAAGAGAACTGGCAGTGCAGGCAGCTTCAGGAAACGTAAGTGATTCCAACCGTGATTCAATAAACCAGGAAGCATCATATTTGCTTGATGAAGTAGACAGAATTGCTGATACAACAAAATATAATGGTGTAAAACTTCTGGATGGAACTCTTGGCGGCGGAACATGGGCAGGTGATGGAACCACACTTACAGCAGCAAACGGTTTGGCAGAAATTGAACTTTCAGGAGCAGTAAGCGGTACTTATACTGTAGAAAATGCAGCAGCAGGATATATTGCTCTTGGTGATGGAACAACAACACAAACTGTGGCTGTTACAGTTCCTAATGAAGGTGAAACAACAACATTAAACTTCTCAGATCTTGGCGTTAAAATCAAAATCAACGCAGCATACACTGATGATACATTAAATGATGGTTATTTAGTTGTAACAGCATCTTCAACCAGTACTTTCCAGGTTGGCGCAGATGGTGACAGCGATAATCAGCTGGATATTTCAATAGACAGCATGAAAACAGATGCAACAGGATTAAATATTGATACAATTGATCTATCAAGCCAGGATGATGCAGTAACCGCAATTGGCACTATTGATACTGCAATTGCAGATGTGTCTGAACGGCGCGGTGTTCTCGGTGCTACGCAGAACAGGTTAAGCTACACAATATCAACTCTGGATAATACAGCAGAAAATATTCAATCTTCTGAATCAACAATTCGTGATGTTGATATGGCACTTGAAATGACAAATTTCACAAGAGCTCAGATAATGGTTCAAGCAGGTACATCTATGTTAGCTCAAGCAAATTCATTGCCACAGAATGTATTATCGTTATTCAGATAACTAAATATGGAGCCCCGTGACAAACGGGGCTCTATATTATTACTCTATCAGTCAACTTGAGTTATTAGGTATATAAAATGGCCATTTCTATAATTAAAGGTAATCACAATTTAATTCCT
>CAYWFU010000081.1:0-3604 GCA_964457585.1 uncultured bacterium
TTATCATTAAGGAGATTAAAAACAGATAGAGAAACATCGGTATTCCCCTTCATAAAGGTATATCCTGCCCTGACATTCAAAATTGTATAATCATCTACATCAGATATATATTCATTTCCCTCACGATCATAAATAAACATTTTAGTCTTATCTACCCAGTGAGCAAGGACATTGGCTGAAACGCCATTTTTAAATTTCATTTTTAATCCGGCATTTACTTTATTTTTGGGATTTTCCGGCCGCACTTTGTCTTTCTCATTAACTATAGATGTTTCAGGATTGTCTTCTTTATCTGTAATTTGCTCAAAAGAATAGTTGGCAATTCCAGAAAGCCAGCTAGTAAACAAAGTATCAAGATTAATCTCTCCACCAATTCCCCTGGCATTTCCACCATTTTCACGTATAATAACTATTCTTTTGGGGATTGATAAACCAAAGTTAAACCCAAACATTGATCTCAACTCAGATGAAGTATAGGGAGTAACATTTTTGACGTATGTAAAGGAATCAGTATATTCATTATAGAATAGATTCAGATTTGTAATAATCTTCTTTTCTAACCAGGTTGCCCGATATCCTGCTTCATAAGAGGTAATACCTTCTGGCTTGAGGTCTTTATTACCCTTGTTGATGTATGTGAAAGGAATTGAATTAAGAGGTGGAGGAAAAGGCAGATGTATTGCCGATTGTTCTTCATGATATAGATAAGAATCAATAAATGTGGGGTTGCGATATGCCTTTCCTACTGATAATCTTAAAATATGGTCATTAAAAGGAGAATACATGATATTCCCTCTCGGTGAGAAATATTCCTTAACCAGAGGATGCCTGTCATACCTTCCCCCTAAAGTTAATCTCACTTTATCTATAATCTTAATTTCATCCTCAAGAAAGAGTGCCCAGAGATCCAGGCTGCTTTTATCAGGGATAAGATTATTTTTTTCAACTGTACTATGCCGATAATTAGCACCAGAGGTGAAAAAATTTTTCTTACCAATATTTATAGAATGTTGAATTTCTGCATCATAAATTTTGGTAAGCCATGGCAGTATTTCATTCGTTTTCAACCATTTAGTATCTACATTTTCTTCTTTAAGAAATGTACGGAATTTAATATTTGGATAGTCATAGTTTAACTGAACATAATCCCAATTACCGGTCAATTCTCCTGTCCCTAAAGCTTCGGCAGCAAAAAACTTTTCATCCTTGGTATAGACCCTTCCACCTGAAATAGAGAGTTTATTTTCTTTATTAATTTTGTATTCAATCAGAGCATTCGCCCGGGTTATCTCTCCGGCTCTTTCATCCTTATTTCTCCATTCATTTGTCCTATCCAATCCTGCCGAAATCTTGTAGCTGATTTTTTCACTCTTTCCTGAATGAAGTATTGAGGCAAGATAAGTACTGTAGTCCCCACCAGTTAAACTTAATTTTGTCCCCTTAATCTTATCTGGAGATTTGGTAATAATATTTATTACACCGCAGTAGGCATTCGCCCCATAAAGAGAGGAACTCGGACTTTTAACTATCTCAATTCGTTCAATTTCTTCTAAACTGATTGGAATTGTATCCCAAAAAACACAGCCCTCAACATCCCAGTAAATTGAACGGCCATCAATCATCACCAATAATTTATTACTCATATACCCATTAAATCCACGAACACTAACCTGCCGGTCTCTAACTGTTATTGCCATCACATCCACTCCGGGGACCGCTCTCAAAATATCAGGAATGTTTGTTGCCCCTGACTGTTTAATTTCTTCAGCCGTGATAATAGTCACAGCAGCTGGCGCTTCAGTAATTGGTTGCTCTCTTCTGGCTGCAGTTACTACAATAGGAATTTCTATAAAAAGAAGTTCCTCTTCGGTTACTTCTTTTTGTGCCAGAACATTAAATCCAAATACAGGAAACAGAATATTTGCTAATACAAATATCCAAATTTTCCTTTTCATCTAATAAATCCTCCTCATTGCAAGGTACTCTCTATCCCCAACTTTTTAATTAGTTAACTTTTCCCATTTTAGGATCAGAATACCATTTTCTTTATTTACCATTTGAAATATTAAACCATCACTATCAATATCAACTACATTATATACTTCTCTTTCCATCCCTTTTTGGCAATACTCTTCATTTAAATGAAAATTAGCTATTAATTTTCCTGAAGAATTATATTTTGTAATAATGACTTTAATATTTCTGGATTTTAGATAATCCTGAATAATATATACAGCATCATTTTTATCTACTCCCAACAAACGAAAGAATGTTTCTCCTCCGGTAAGCGGGAAGCCTTTTACAATTTTATTATTCTTATCTCTTTTAACAACAAGATATCTATAACCTTTTTTATTTTTAGCTTTATTAATAGGTTCAATTTCTATACTATAAATGTATTTATTCTTTACTGGAGATGAATAATAACATTTTTTAGCACTTTTTTTGATTTCTGTTGCCACGCTTTCAATTGGGATCCGCCATTCTATAATACTATTTGTTACTACTATGTCAGTCTCATCAATCATTTTTATGAAAGGATATGAATCTCTTGCAAAATATTGTACTGGATGATTATATGTATCTAACCGTTTACCTGTAGGATCATATACTCTTATTTGAGTACCGCCAAAATTTTCTAAAGGGAAATCATCTCCAGGAATACAGATATATATATTCCCTTGTTTATCTAATTTTATAATATCAAGATATTCTTCTACTGGAAATGAAAGTACATGTTGTCCTGAATAATTAAATGCTTCGATTTTTTGATTTACATGATCAAAAAGATATAATCTTTTTCTTTCGCTATCAATTTTGATATTAGTCGGAATAGCAGTATTAAAATTATATAATTGCATATTTTTACCAACTTGTCCGGTATTTGATCCCCATGGGATTGTAAATATTTCAGTTGATTTATATATTTCTGATCGAAGGCTTATCACCGATGTATTTAAAACAAAAATCCACATTAAAATTATATTAATTATTTTTTTCATTATTTTGTATTGTCCTTTAAATGTATACTTAACCAGAATGTATCTTATTAATATTTTTTTTGCAAACCTCTATCAGTGCCTGTCTGTCAATTCCCTCATCAAATCTGCTTTGTCCCTGCTTATTTTCATCAGGAGTTCCATATTTAATGGCATTGATATAAGAATCTACTGATTTTTTTAATTCACCTATTTGATAATAGATATCTCCAAGATAAAAATGTGCAAGAAAACATTTTGGATTAATGTAAATTACTCTTTCAAATTGGATAATTGATTCGGATACGTTTCCATTATCTTTATAAATTATACCCAGGAGTAAATATGATTCAAAAAAAATAGGATCAATTTCTTTTGCTTTCAAACAAAGCTTCAATGCCTCATCTATTTTTCCTTCATTTAAAATTTCTTCAGCTTTTTTTAGAAGAAGTTCTGATTCTTCTCTAATGCAATGTTGAAATTTATCAAGACTGGTCTCTTCTGGTGATTGAATTTTTTCATTTCCTCTGTTTTTTCTCCTATCTTCAAAAAATTTTTGTTTATTTGTTTCTGCTTCAATAATAGTTTTTCTTCTTTCCGTAAGTTTAACAACACCTGCCCTGTCT
>CAYWFU010000081.1:3614-14306 GCA_964457585.1 uncultured bacterium
ATCGGTATTTATCACTTCCGGTGATTGAATTGTTTCATTTCCTTTGTTTTTTCTACAAAAAAAAAAAAATTTTTGTTTATCTATAGTCTTTCTTCTTTCCGGAAGTTGAACAACACCTGCCCTGTCTTCTTCTTTGCTCCATGTACTGGTTCTTTTAACTTTTATATCCAGCTTTTCCGGTTTACCTTTACGATAAAAAAATGCACCTTTATATTCAACAAGAGTGAAGGCTTCCCTGTTTTGATTTAAATTCTCAGCATGTCCGAGAAAGAGACATCCTCCTTCTCTTAAGCTATTATAAAGATTATGGATAACTCTTTCGGTTGATTCTTGTTTAAAATAAATAGTAACATTGCGGCAAAAAATTATATCCCAGTTTTTCATTTCTTTTAAAGGATACGGTGTTTCAATCAAGTTAAAATACTTAAATTCAACCAAATTTTTTATATTTTCTTTTATTGCATAATGTTCTTCATCTATTTTATCGAAATAAACCATACGGGAATACTCATCTACAAGACGTATACTCCATTTTGGATATATTCCTTTTTTAGCTATTTCTAATACTCTCGGACTTACATCTGTTCCTAATATATGAATATTCCAGTTGTTTATATCAAGAATTGTAGATAAAAGGACGGCTGCAATGGTATATGGTTCTTCTCCGGTGGAACATCCCGCTGCCCATATATTTATGTTTTTTTCTTTCTCTTTTTTTTTATTAATAATCTCTGGAATAACAACATCCTGGAGGGCTTTAAATTGTATTGGATTACGGAAAAAACTGGTTTCATTTACTGTAATTAAATTCAATAATTCTCTGAATTCTGTTTCTCCGATTGGGTATGATTTTATAAAATTATAATATTCTAAATAGTCATTTAATTTATTTTTTGCTATTCTGGATAAAAGACTTATACGCAAAGAATCGAGTTTATTTTCATTCAGATAAATACCACTTTTTTCATAAATTAAATCTCGAAAAAGTTTAAATTGTGTTAAAGCTAGATCTTTTTCTTTTATTATTTGGCTATACATATTCGATTTCTTCCGGTTTTTTTTGCCTGATAAAGCGCTTCATCAATTGTTTTAATTATTTTTTCTCCTGTTTCATCTATGAGATCTTTTTTGCAAAGACCCACACCCAGACTAATTGTAAGGTGCAAAGGTTCTTTCTGCCCTGAAAAAGAAAATTCTTCAACAGCTTTTTTTATTTTTTCTGCTACAATTGTTGCTCCTTCAATACCAACTTCCGGCAAAATAACTATAAATTCTTCGCCTCCATAACGAACAGAAATATCATTTTTCCTTATTTCCTTACGAACTATTTCTGAAATTTCTTTTAAAACTATATCTCCTTGAATATGACCATAGGTATCATTTATCTTTTTAAAAAAATCGATATCAAACATTATTAGCGATAAAATTCTATCATATCGTGCTACTCTATTTAACTCCTGTGGAAGGATATGCATTAAGTATCTCTTATTATACAATTTTGTTAATCCGTCGGTTATAGACAGCTCTTCAACTTTTTTGTATAGTCGTGAATTATCCATTATAATTGATGTTTGATTAACAATAGCATCTAAAAGATTTTTGTCTTTATCCGTATATGCTTCTTCATGGATACTGCCGAGAAGCAGAACCCCTATAATACTGTCTCTGCTTGAAAGTTCTGAAATTAAAAACGAATTTAATTCTTGAGTCAAAAGAGAAGATTCTTCTTTATCTTTTTTCTCAACCATTTGAACAATGATTTCATCTTTAGATATCTTTACTCCTGCTGTTTTACCAAAATAGTCCAATACTTTATTAATAACCAGCTCCTTATTTGCTTCTGACTGCGAAGATCCATGGTATAGCAAAATATTTTTTTCTTCTCCTAATAATATTACTCCGATTTCAAACCTGACAATTTTCTGGAGCATATCAAATATGGAAGAAATTGTTTTTTCCTCATCGTAAATGGTCCTACCAATATAGCTAATCTCATTTAAGACTGTTGATTCCATTAATTTTTTATCAAGTAAATCATTTACTCTTGTAAAAATACTTGTCTGGCTAATTTGTATTTCCGCAGTTTTTTTGATTATATTTTTCGGATGCGTTTCAAGAAGTTTTTCAACTGCTTTTATTAATTCAGGAGCTTTAAATCCTTTAATCAGATCTTTCAATAAATATTCATCTGCTCCTGTCTGCTTAGCCCAAAACTTATCTATGGGCTTATCCTGAGCAGTAAGAATAATTATGGGAATATTTGAAGTTAAAGTGTCATTTTTCAACAACCTGCAAGCCTGATAACCATTCATTTTAGGCATAAGTATGTCTATTATTGCTAAATCAGGCATCTCCATATAGGTCTTTTCTACTGCTTCTATACCATTTGAAGCAGTAACAACCTCATATCCTTCCTTTTCTAAAATAAATTTTACCATAGTAAGTATTGTTGCTACATCATCAGCAATAAGAATTTTCTTCCCCATATTTTCCTCTTGTTCTTGTATCCCTGTATTAAGGGCTTGCGAAAAAATAACTTGGCATTTTAGCATCCCATCTTCAGGCTATCTTTGCCCGATTAGAAAGTGGCAAAAACATCGAAATAGTTCACTATTACTCAGCTTTTGCCACTTTCTAATCGGGCAAATCTAACCCAAATCTGGGCGCTAAAATACCAAGTTATTTTTTCGCAAGCCCTAAATATCAGCTATTTTATAAATACTTTATGATTGTTTCCGCAATTTTGTCAAGCGGAATTACTTCATCGATAACACCACGTTCGATAGCTACTTTTGGCATACCAAACACAGCACAGGTTTCCTCGTTCTGTGCTATAGTCTTCCCGCCTTCTCTCTTTATACATTCCATACCCCGCGCTCCATCATCACCCATACCGGTCATAATCACTCCGATTGTACGTTGTCCATAGTATTTTGCTATTGAAGGCAAAACTATATCTGCTGCCGGTTTGACTCCTCCCACAGGCGGAGAATCTTCAAATTGTATCTTCCCGTCTTTATCAATTATCATATGACATGTATCAGGAGCAAAAAGTGCTTCCCCTTTCGTAATTATATCTCCTTCTTTTGCTACTCTTATTTTTATTTTACTCATTGACTGAAGCCAATCGGCTAAACCCTGAATGAAACCTTTGGCCATATGTTGAACGACAACAACCCCGGCAGGTAAATTCTCAGGTAAGAGTGGAATTACCTCACTCAAAGCTTTTGGTCCTCCTGTAGAAACAGCTATCGCAACTACCTTATCAATGGCTCCTGTTTGCCCCAATCCGAATTTAAAAGTTTGAAGTCTTTTTACAGCACCTTCCGGTCCGGGAGTGATTTTTGCTTTAGACAGAGTTTTTATCTTTTCAATTAGTATTGTTCCTATATTTGGATCGCTTGCAATCTTAAACACCGGCGGTTTATTTATTAAATCCACTGCTCCTGCTTCTAATGCCTTAAAAACCAGATCCGATTTAGGAGTATAACTTGCAGTAACTATTAAAACACGAGTGGGGCAAATTCCCATAAGATGACGTACAGTTTGGAAACCGTCCATATCGGGCATCCGTAAATCCATAAGAACTATATCGGGTTTTAACTGAGGAATAATATCAATAGCACCTTTGCCCCCGCTTGCCATACCGACAACTTTAATTTCCGGGTCTTTCTCTATAACAGCTTTTATAAGTTCTCTTACTGTTTTCAGATCATCAACTATTATAACTTTTATCATTTATACTCCTTTGGTTATACAATCAAAGTATTAATAATTTCTAAAAGATTTTGCTGATTAAATTCAGATTTTTTAATATACGCATTTGCTCCTGCACTTATTCCCTTTTTCTTATCTTCCTCACTTACAAGGCTGGATACTATTATTACAGGAATTTTATTATAATTTTTTTCTGATTTTATCTTTTTAACAAGTGCAAATCCATCCATTTCAGGCATTTGAATATCAGTAATCACTAAACCAAAATTCAATTTACCCATCTGCTCTAAAGCATCTTTCCCGTTTTTTGCCGTTGCTACCCTGTAACCGGCAGACTCGAGAATACTTTTTTGCAGTTGACGAATAGTCATCTGATCGTCAACTACTAAAACATAGGGAGCTTCATCTCTAACAGCATTATCTGTTTTTTCTATTATAGTTTTAATCTCTTTCTCTCTAGCTTTAATCATTAGCTCGAATGGGCTTAAAATTAAAACGAGTTCTCCGCTTCCTAAAATAGTTGCGCCGATAACAGTACTGATATCCTGTAATTTATCTTCAATATTTTTTACTACTACTTCATGCTCATCAACAAGATCATTAACAACAAATCCAATTTTATTTTGTTCACTTCCGAGAATAACAACTGAAAGAATTTTTTGTTTTTCTTCTTTTCGTCTCTTCTTTCTTATATCAAGTACAACATCCATCCATGCCAGAGGAATAATATGATCGTGAACGGAAATTGCTTCTCTTCCCTCAATAGTATGAATGTCTTCATATTTTATATTTATTGCTTCATACACATTTAAAGAAGGGATTCCCATAAGTTGTCCTTTAACTTTTACAATCAAAACATTGGTGGTTGCCAGAGAAAGAGGAATAAGAATTATAATATTTGTACCACTACCACTTTCAGATTCAACATTGATTGAACCATTCAAGGCCTTTATATTGCGCTGCACAATGTCCATTCCTACTCCACGTCCTGAAAGCGAAGTAATAATATCTTTTGTACTAAACCCCGGTTTAAATATTAAATTTACTAAATCTTTTTTACTCAGAGATCCAATATCTCTCTCGTTGTAAATTTTTTTTTCTACTGCTTTCTTTTTTATTTTTTCTATATCTATCCCATTGCCATCATCGGAAATTTCAATTTTTAATTGATTCCCCTGATATGATACAGCTAATTTAACATTACTTAATCGAGGTTTTCCCTTTTTAATCCTCTCGTCCGGTGTCTCTACTCCATGATCAATCGAATTCCTTAAAATGTGAATTAGCGGATCACGTAAATTCTCCATAATTTTTTTATCAACTTCGGTCTCTTCACCTTCTATAATTAAATTGATTTCTTTATTAAACTGATTAGCAAGATCTCTAACCATCCTTGGAAAAGTTGAAAGTAAAACAGAACTAGGCAACATTCTTGTTTCCATGATTTTATTCTGGTAATCACTAATAATAGTATTATGATGAGATATTGTTCTGGAATGATTGCTAAACAAATTATCAAATTGTTCTTTAAGATTAAAAATACTCTGGACATTCTTATTTAACCGCAATCCTAAATCACTTATTTTTGGATTATTTATTAAGTGAGATATATTCCGCCATTCTAATGAAAACCTGTGCCATTCTTGAATTTCGCGATAAAATGAATCCTGTATCACTTCTAAATCTTTAACCTCTTTATTCATACAAATTTTGTCGATTGCCATTTCACTAGCTAAATTCAAAAGATAATCCAATTTTTCTGTTTTTACTCTAATCGACTCCTGGCTGCCGGTGGCGGAATGCGCTGGACTTGCAGGAATAGCAACAGATTCGGTTTTTTGGTCAGCTATGGGTGCTTGCTTTATTTCTTCTTTTTGTGATTCCTCTAACTTGATTTCGGGTTTTTTTTCAAGATTCTCCGTGGAAGCTTTAGAAGGCTTTTCTATAAACTCCTCTTTTTTAATTTCTAACGGTTCTCCATTTGCAATTTTATCTAATTGGAGTATTATTCCTGATATATCATATTCCACTATTTGTTGATTAATCGCAGCTTTTAAAAGAAAATCAATAGCATCAACACCTTTAAAAATGACATTGATCATAGCAGGGGAAAAGACAACTTTTTCTTCATTAATAAGTTTTACAATATCTTCCAGTCTATGTGATAGTTTTTCAATATTTTCAAAACCCATAACTTTGGAAAGCCCCTTCAAATTGTGAAGGGCACGCATAACATCTATCCAGCATTCCTTTTGTGCATGATTTTTTTCCAAAGACAAAAGATTTGTATTCAGGCTTTGAATTAATTCAAGACTATCTTCTTTTAATGCTTCTAAAATAACATCTTGATCTGACATATATATTTCCTATAAGCCCTCAGCCTTCAGCCTTTCGCCTTTAACTTTTAGTCTTAAACTGGTTAATAGCAATTTTCAGCTCTTCGGCTAATTTATTAAGTTCACTTGCCGCAGAAGTTCCTTCTTTTGCCCCACCGGCTAGTTGTCTTGTTACATCTGAAATTTCTTTCATAGAAACATAAACTTGTTCATTGGCACTTTTTTGTTGTTGTATGGAACTGCTAATTTGTTTTGCTTCAGACGTGGTCTGTTCAGCAATTTCAAGAATTTCCTTTAACCCCTCTCCGGCTTTTTTTGCAAGAATTACTCCGTCTTCTATTTTTTTCATGCTTTGTTCAGTAGCCATTACCGAAGCATTGGATGCGCCCTGTATTTCATTAACAATATTTTTTATTTTGGTTGTTGATTTAACAACATTTTCAGCCAGCAGTCTTATTTCCACAGCAACAACAGCAAAACCCTTGCCATACTCTCCAGCTTTAGCAGCTTCAATAGCAGCATTAAGAGACAAAAGTTTAGTCTGATTTGCAATATCATCAATAATATCAATTACTTCACCTATTTCCTGAGAACGTTCTCCAAGAACAACTATTTTCTCTGCGGTTTGCTGGGCTTTATTCCTTATATCTTCCATTCCTTTAATAGTATCCTCAACTGCAGTGTAACCTGCTTCTGCCCGGTGAAAAGTCTGTTCTGAAATTTTAACTACTGAATCAGAATTTTCGGCAATCTGACTTGCAGTATTGGACAATTCTTCTATTGTAGCAGTAATTTCACTAACTGCAGCAGCTTGTTGTGTAGCACCACTTGCTTGCTGCTGTGAAGAAGCTAAGAATTCTGCCGAAGCAGAACCTATCCTGAGTCCGGCACTTTGAATCTGCTGAACCAAATTTTTTAATCTCTCCACCATATAATTAAAAAGATCAGATAATTGTCCGATTTCATCATTTGAATCCTTTTTTATTTGACTGGTCAAATCACCCTGCGTTGCAATTAAATTGGAAGCTTTTGAAATTGTTGATATTGGGTCAATAATAAATTTATTAATAAGATAGTAAAGAATAATAATAACAGCAGCAAAACACACAATAAAAATAAGTACCAGGACTTTTTGCCGCACTTTAATAGCTTTATTGCTTTCTTCCAGAGAAAACGTAATTGATAATGCAGCAGCTATATCATCGGCTTTTCCTTCATGGCACTTCAAACAGGATTCATTAAATTTAATAGGTGAAATTTCTTTGAAATATTGAATTCCGTTTTCCTCTTCGGTTCTTTTAATTATCAGTCCTTTCAAGGCTTGCATTTCTTCATTATTTACCGGTTTTTCATCATCACCTGCTCCATACTGTTTTGCAACTCCAGCAGACTTAATCAGCTTTAAATTAGAGATTCCTTTCATTAAACTTATTCTATCCATAAAACTTTTTGTATTTGACTGACCTGAAGTCATAATTTTATATGTACCTTCAAGAATTATGTCATTAACCAGTTTAATTTTTTCCTCTACTTGATTGTTAAATTGTTTTATTTCCGAAGAAACAATATAAAACATGATCAAGCTTCCGCCTAATAAAAGAATAGGACCTATAGTCAATATAAATTTAAAACTTATCTTTGAATATTTTTTATCTAAAACATTTTTATCCATAATCTAAAATCCTCCTATATAATTTTAAAGCTTATATTTTTTCAAAAGAGAACTTCTTTTACTATTTTTTTTTCTTCTTCATTTAAAACAATATCAGTATCAAGCAGCAAAATAATATCATCTTTATACTTCATAATTGCCCAGAAATAATCAGCATATGATCTTAATTTAATAAAATCATGAATTCGACCTAAAGCTAATAATGGGACTTTAACTACTGCTTCCGATGAATCAATTAAAAATCCCAGGTAATCGCTGCCCATATTAATAATTATTATTTGTCCCGGAATTACATTGGGAGTAATACCCCACTTTTTTGCCAATGAAATTACAGGAACTTTTTTCTTTTGAAAATCAATTGTTCCTTCAAGAAAATTATATTTTTCTTCTAATGGAAAAATCTTAGGAACATTTATTATCTCTACAACATCATCGCCATCTATTCCGATAAGATATTGTTTTACTCTAAATATCAAAATTTCTATTTCTTTTGCATACATCATATTTTTTCTCTATATCTTAGAAAGAAATATTTTGCTCAAGTTGACTGACTTTTTATAACATAAAATTAAATATTAAATATAAAAATCAAAATTAATGTGTCACTTCGTGACATTATCTGAAAGTGCCAATGAATTGGCACAATATAAATAATAAATATTCCTATCAGAGACAGAAGATACACTGTGGCTCTGCCACAGGGTTCTTCATTATGTTTTTAAATCAATAAATGTCCGCAGGATACTACAATTTTGCATTTTAAATTTTGAATTTTGAATTTATCACCACAAAAACTCAGTCAACTTGAGTATTTTAGGTGTTGCTATTTATTTTTATTTAGCACTGTCTCTTTAATTATATTCTCAAGATTAATTACAGCTAGAAAACGGTCATCTACTTTTATTTCTCCGTAAATATATTGGGACTTAATTCTATCAAGTGTGTTAAGAGGTAAATCAAGTTTTGATATGGGAATTTCCAGAACTTCAGTGACTCCATCTACAACCAAGCCAATCTTGACATTTAAAATTTTAACAATCAAAATTCTGGTCTCTTTACTAAAAGGTGAAATGGATATACTAAAAAGTTTTCTTAGATCAATAACAGGAAGAATTTCACCTCGAAGATTTATTACTCCTAAAATATATTCAGGCACTTGAGGTAAAGGAACAATAGTAACTAATTTTATTATTTCCGCAACATTTTCTATTTTTATTCCATACCATTCGTTATTGAGATATAATATGACGAGAGATACGTTTTCCTCATCTGCTGATTTTTTTTCGTCCTGTTTTTGTTTTTCAATTTCTTCCAGCAGTTCTTCTTTTTTAGAAATTTTATTTATTTCTCCACTATTATTTTCCACTTGCGACATTGTTTCCCCTTAACCGAAAAATCGCAATTTATGCCCCCTCCGAGTATATAAAACCTCGTAACAAGCTGCGAGGTATCTTTTGTCTCTGATAGGAATTATTTATCTGGAAGTGCCAAAGGCACTAATTATAATAATTATTTACCTTTCAGAGACTTTATTTATATTTGTGCCAATTCATCCCTGCAATAAACTGCAGGGTATTCCTGGCACTTCCAGATAAAAAGTCGATTTTATATAATATCGGCAAAAAAATCATATTACTAAAATAATATTTATGTATATGTATAAGAAAATCAAAAACTGATAACTTAATTTTAATCCTATAAAATAGGGCTGTCAAGTAAGATAGTATATTACAGCTCCGAAAAATTAATCAAATCCACATTGTATTGCTTTGACAAATCAGTTATATTAGTATTAATAAGACTAATATAATCAGTATATCTACCATGAGTTAATTCGCTTCTTTTTTCTAATAGAGGAGTTAATATACCAGGATGAACCATTAGCTCTACAGTTTCTTTTTTTATATTAGCGAAAATCCATTTAATATAATCCCGTGAAATCTGCCCCACTTGATCTGCACCTAAAAGTTTTTCTGCACAATGTATTTTTCTGCTGATTATTTTTGCCCCAATCCATGATTCATCCAATATATTGAATTCAAAATCTTTTGGAACTATTTCCATGAGATTACCAATTGGATATCGCAATGCGTATATATTTTTTTCTTTTATTAAATTAATTACCGGCATTATAAGTACCGGATGAAGATGCAAATGATAATATGAATCAACATGAGTCGGGGTCCCTAAAACTTTTTTAAATGTTTCTATCTGAGTGTTGAATTCTTCCAATATTACATTTATGAGATTTTCATCTTTTTCACCTAATTTTATTATCAATTCTTTTAATGTAAGAAATTTATTATCTTTGATAATACGTGTTATTGTCTCACCTTGAGGTGATTGATCTTTTATAAGATTAAGATGTATTCCAAGCCCGAATTCAAGATGATTTTTTTTAAATTTTACTATCTCTTGCAAACATTCGTTGTCCATATTAACCACAATACTTGCAGAAGTAATTACGCCGCGCAAAAAGCAATCTATTATAGCTTTATTTATTCCGCTGGAAAGTCCAAAATCATCAGCATTAATAATAAGACGAGACTTTTTCGGGATAAACATGATTTTGTCCTTGCATCACCTGTTCCACAACTAATAGCTGAACACTTCCACATAATTTTTTAACACAATAGAAAACTAATTCTATGGTCTTTCTGTACATGGATATAATTATATAGAGAATTATAAAAATTATCAAGCATACGAAATTTTTGTCATTATATAAAGTAGGTAATTGTTTGTAATATTGCGAGAGCTGACTTAAGTTTTAGAAGATATGAAAGTAGACACATATGAAGCAATGGCAGCAGTAATGCAAGAATAGCATCTTTGTAGCTATACTCAGCGAGGTCATAAATTCAGGTTTTTATCTCAACGCTTATAATTGTTATACCCCAATCATCCGTTGGTCAATGGCATTGACACTAAATATATTATTAAATTGAGCATTGACAATTGAGCATT
>CAYWFU010000082.1:0-14160 GCA_964457585.1 uncultured bacterium
ATCGGCTTTGGTTGATCTTCCCACTGTTTTTTCCCTAATCGACGTTCAATTCTTTAGGGTTCTTTATCAATAATCCATTGTTTTATTGTCTCGTTCATAATTCAATTATTTCTCCTATTCCCAATACTCTTACATCAATATTTGTTTCATTTTCAAGTTTCTTTTTAAATAGCATTGGGTCATTTTTTCCCATATCATGTATGGGAACAACAATCTTTGGTGAAATTGCTATTGATGCTTGAATTGCCTCGTTTATATCCATTGTAAAAAAACCATCTATCGGAATAAATGCAATATCTACTTTGCCAAGTTGTTTCATTTCCGGGATATAGCTTGAATCTCCAGGATGATAAATTGTAACATTTCCCGCCTTTATTAAAGAGTATCGCTCTCTTCAATAATATTTCCTGTCATTTTCTGATATTCTAATAATGTCTGGTTACCAGTTAAAGTTGTCTCAGCCATACCTCTGATACGCGTAATTGGGCTGCGTAGATCATGTGCGACATTATTTATCATTTCCTTGAGCTCATTAACTAATATTTTAATCCGCTCCAGCATGTTGTTAAAGGCTATCGCGAGATTATCCATTTCTTCACCTTCATTCTTTACGGGAACCCGGCCGTTAAGATCACCTTTACCAATATGCATTGCTGTTTGAGTAATCCGCTCTACTCCACCCATCATTTTTTTGGTTATACGCCATCCGAGTAATCCGCCGCATAAAAATATAATGGTTATTGCCCAGCCGTATATTTTAAAATAATCAATTAAAAGCATATTTACATCTTTAAATGACGCCGCAATAAGAAATATTTTGCCGTCAGGTATTTTTTAAAAAGTACAAACATTTTTTGACCGTTAATAACCATTTTTTTAAATACTTTTTCTTTTTTATAACCATCAAGAAAATCATCCGTTTTGATATTTATTTTCTCAGATAAATTTAAATCAGACACTGCGAATATATCTAACTCACGATCATCTACTGTTTTCTTCACGCTAAGAATAAGCACAGGAGTTGTCACTTTTTCTTTACGCAGCTTATGGATAAGTATTAAGCCGTCCAGAAGCGGATTATATCAACAACAGCAACATCATAGGATTCATTTAAAAGCATAGACAAACTGCTCTCACCATCGGAAGCGTGATCAACGGCAAACCCAGCCTGTTTTAATCCTTTTATAACAAATGAAGCTGTTCTTTTGTCATCTTCCACAATGATAATTCTCATATTGTGACTACTCTAAGGAGAGCAATATTGTAAAAAAATTACATGAGGAATAAACGGATTAATGAAATATCTTCTTTATTTTATCAAGAAGTTTATCCATATCCTCACGTGATATACCAACACCTGTATCAGTAAATGATATTTTAACTTGTTTTTCATTATTCTTACAAACATTTATTGTAATTGTGCCATTTTTGTTCATAGCTTCTATCGCATTTTTAATTATATTATTAAATACAATGGATATCTGGCCTTTATCAGCATTTATCATAATCTCATCATTGATAATATTTATAAGATTTATGGATTCTTTATTTGGTTCTTTCATACCTGATAAACTCAGGAGACTATCAATAATTGTTGTCGAATTTTTTATTGCTGATTCCATCCGAATGATATGGCTAGTTAATTTTTCATCTATAACACCAAGTTTCATTTTAAGGTAATAGAGCCCGGTACTAATTACAGTGAGTGGATTGCGTATTTCATGCGATATACTTCCTGCCAATTTACCAAGCATTGCCAGACGTTCTGCAACCAGCAAATCCTCCTGTGTTTTTTTCAGCTGATGTGTTCGGTTTTCAACCATTTCCTCAAGATGTTCTCTGTGTTTTTGCAATGCTGATTCGGTCTGTTTCATTTTTTCAATCAATCTTGCATTTTCTAAAGAAATAGCTGCCTGATAAGTAAACAATTTAGTCATTTCAGTTCTTTCTGAGGTAAACACAGATCCTGCCAGACGATTCTCAAGATACAAAATTCCAATTAAGTTATTTTGTTTAATTATCGGCAGACAAAGAACAGAACGCAGTTTCGTTGTCTGAACGTAAGAATTATCTTTAAAATCTCCTTTTTCCGAAGCATTTTCAAGAAGTATTATTTCTTTAGGGCTTGCGACGAAATAACTGTAACAATTTAAATATTTTCATGCGTTCCTATATGATTTTTTTTATAATAAATTTGTTACAGTTATTTCGTCGCAAGCCCTTAGTGCGAAATACATAGCGAATAATAGCATGACAGATATCAACCGAGTCTTCAATTTTTGTATATGTGGTTTTTACAATATTTTTTTCAAGAATATGGCTTTCTGCACGAATAATTAAATCACTATTTTCTATAATAATTAAATATCCATGCTGCGCTCCGGAACTTTCCAATACTACATTCATAATTTTTTGCAAAAGTGCATCTTCCCCTATTTCTAAGGGAATAATTAAGCTGGATCATCTATAAAAAGCGTCAAAGGATTTTCCTTGCTGGAAAGACAGGATAAAAATTTATCAAAAATATCATGAAATCTGTTTCTGGATTCTACCGGGGGAAGTTGTGGAACATCAGGCTGAGTGCCAATCAATATCTCCAGCTCAGGGATTACATCGATTATAAGTTTGCCTTTATCTCCTAAAGCTTTTAAAATTTTATCTTTCCAGCGGCTGACTCTTTCATCACTTTCTGTCAGAAATGTTCTTATTAAATTTCTAAAAGCCTGAATAAGGGAGCTATAAGGTATATTTTTCTGATAAACATCAAATTTTCCTGATGTAAAATATCCCCTGTGCTGCACAATAGGTCTATGGAGTTCCTGAATAAGACGGGTTTTTCCAATACTGGGTAATCCTGAAATAATTAATCCGCGAAAATAGCCAGCAGCTACTTTATTGTATTCATCAAGAATAATTTCAGATTCTCTGTCCCTGCCAACCATTTTGGATATAAAAACAACACGATGACTTCTATCATAAAGTCCAAGAGGGAATTCACTCATTGATAATGTAGCTAAATATGCATCCTGACACCGTTTAAGGTCAGCTAATAAACCGCTTCCGCTTTGATAGCGTTTTTCAGGTTCTTTTGATATTAATTTATTAATAATTTTACATATTATTTCAGGAATTTTTGAATTTAATTCATAAATATCCTGCGGTTCTTCTGCTATATGTGAATGAATTAATTCTAAAGGATCACTTGAAAAGAAGGGAAGCTTCCCTGTCAATAATTCAAAAAATATTATGCCCAGAGAGTAAAAATCAGATGAAAAAGTCACTCTATGGTAAATCCTTCCTGTTTGTTCAGGAGAAGTGTAAGCCAATGTGCCCCTGATAAAAAAAGGATCATAAAAAAAATGACTTATTTCTCTTACATCAAGAGATGTTATGAAATCTATTAAACGTATTTCAAGATTATTTGGATTGATTAATATATTATGAGGTTTTATACCGCCATGAATAATTCCGCTTTCATGAACCTTATTTAAAGCAAAAGCCAGTTGACAGCCGATTTTTAAAAAATCTATCAGATTAATCTCACTCTGGGATTTTACCCACTTATCAAGAGGTAAACCGTTATAATAATCCTGAGTAACAAAATGAATATCTTTTTTAATTTCAAAAGACTGGGGGGCAATTAAGCATTGGATTATTTAATACTTTGAGATGTTCAACCTTTTGCCTGAAATGAATTTTTTGATGTTCTGATAATGAAACTGTTTTAAGAATTTTTATAATTAACTCATGTTTAGGATATTTTTTATGGAATCCTTTATAAATAATTGATTGAGGGCTTTCATTTAATTTTTTTGTAAGTTCATAATTTGGGATTAATAGTTCTTTGCCTGCTGACATATTGTAAGCCCTCTTTTCATAAAATTCAACTGCTTTTATTTAATTTCTTTTTTATACTTGGAAACGTATCAATATTAGTATGAGGTAAAAATAGCGAGGAAATATATTCCTGCATAAAAATAGGTGATACGCTTAACTCAATATATGTAATATTTTTTGCAATATGTTCAGCATCCTGCCTCATTTTACTGGATAATAATACAAGCTGTGCACCAAGCACTGAAGTATTGCCTATATATCTAAATCTTGAGGTAGGCAGATCTGGCAGCATGCCGATTGTAATGGCTTTTTCAATATTTAAATAATTTCCAAAACCGCCTGCTATTAAAAACTGATGGATATCATGAAAAGTAAATCCCATCTGATTTAATAATACTGAAAAACCGGCATAAATCGCTCCTTTTGTACGGATTATATTATCTATATCAGCTTCAGTGAATACTATGTCATCTTTTCCTTCTTTGGTGTCTTCTTTCCATACAATTACATATTCCATGCCATCACTGCCCTGACGTATTCGTTTTATTGGAATATCTTTTTGTATTTTGCCTTTCTGGTTAATAATTCCGGTTAGATATAGTTCTGCTACAATATCAATTATGCCTGAACCGCATATCCCCAGCGGTTTATCACCGCCTACCGTTGAATAAATAGGTTCAAAGGTTTTACTATTAATAACAATTCCTTCAATTGCGCCATGAGATGCGCGCATACCAAATTTCACTCCCCCACCCTCAAATGCAGGTCCTGCCGAACATGATGCCGCTACCATCCACTCAGAATTTCCTAAAACAATTTCTCCATTAGTGCCTATGTCTATAAACATTTGCAGTTCTTTTCGTTTATATAGCTGAGAAGCTAATATTCCTGATGTGATATCTCCGCCAATATAGCTGGATACGGAAGGCATGCAGTATACATATGCATTTTTATTTGTAATAAGTCCTAAAAACTCCGATTTTAAAAGCGGGACAAAAGTTACAGTCGGAATATATGGCTCTTCCCTTATATGACGCGGATCTAAACCGAGAAAAAGATGTGTCATAGTTGTATTCCCTGAAATTACCACACTATCTATAAATTTATTAGTTATTTGTCTGGCAGTCAATAGCTGAGTAATAAGTTTATTGATTGTTTTAATTACTAATTTATGCAGCGCTGCAAGTCCGCCTGATTGTGTTGAATATATTATTCGGGAAATAATATCCGCGCCGCATCTTATCTGGGCATTATAATCAGATGCAGCATCAATAATTTTACCATTTATTAAATCAACCAGATACACAACTATTGAAGTTGTTCCAATATCTACAGCTATTCCAAAATGATGTTTTGTGCTGTCTCCTGCTTCTATATCAATAATTTCCTGAATACAATCCGTTTCTAAAATTGTTACCGTAACTTTTCCTGATTTTTTCCTTGTTGTTTTTCCCAGTTTTTTTAGAATGGATAAATTGCATGATACATTGATATATCCGCATTTTTTTAATTCACGGGTCAATCTATCCAGATCACTAAGATTATCTGTTAATGACGGAGATGGAAGATTTATCAATAATTTTTTTGTTCTTGGAGTTAATTCCCATGAACCAACTTCTATTGTATCTTTATTTTCACCCAACCCGATTAAAATTTTACCTTTTTCAATCTGTGATTCAATTGGGACTCTAATTATTAAATCCCCTTCAACTAAAGTGAGGCAGGCTAAGGCATAATTCATTTTCACTTCTTCTTTTGAAAGATACGGAGTATCAGCGCTTGCATATTCTCCTCTTTCAATTATTACTTTACATTTACCGCACACACCTTCCCCGCCGCAGACAGAATTAATATGCACACCTGCTAAGCTTGCTGCTTTTAAAATACTGCTGCCTAATGGGACAAAAACAGTTTTATTCTCCGGTAAAAAAATAATTTTTGCTTCTTCCATATTACCTCAATTTTCTAAGATATCTGCGAGCATCTTCAGCTAAATCGCTTTTAGGATCTGCTAATCTGAGATATTGCTCAAAATTTCTAACTGCCTCTTCTTTTTTTGACTGACGCATATAAATTTCGCCTAATTTAAAATAAGGCGGTGCATAATCGGAAAATTTTTCAATAGATTTTTTGTAATGATTTATCGCTAAGGGTTCTTTACCTTTAAAATAATAAATTATTCCAAGCTGATAATGAGCTATGCTTAAAATGCGAAGATCATTATTTAGATCAATTACTTTTAAATAATATTGAACAGCTTTATCAGGCATATATTTTCTGGTACTGTAAATAAGACCCAGATTATTATAAGCAGCAGAAAATGAAGGATTTAATATAATAGCTCTCTCGTATTCCAATATAGCTTCATCAAATCTATTTAAATCTTTATAAATATTTCCTGTTTCATTGTAAATTTCAGCACTTTCAGGTTTATATTTTAATGCTTTTTTATATGTTTCCAGAGCATTTTCACGGAATCCTTTTGCCTGATAAATGTTTCCCAGAGCATATAATGCATCAAAATAATCAGGAGCAATATTTATCGCCATCAAATATTCATTTATTGCTTTATCCGCTAATCCATTTTTCTCTGCATTCTTCCCATTTTCATAATATGGACGCGCTTTGCCTATTTTTGCAGTATCCAGAAGAATAACTGTTTCCTCATCTTTTGGAATAAAAGGGATTATTGTTTTTATCTGAGATTTCATCGTCGAAATATTTTGCTTCCCTGAACAACCAAATATAAAAAATATTATACTATACACAAAAAACTTTTTACACATCATAACTTAACCTCCTAAATTATTTTTCTGATCTTTTCTATATCTTTTGTGATTTGTTCAATCAGCTCGGATTTTCCATTAAATTTTTTTTCATCTCTGATTTTCTTAATAAATGAGATAGTTATTTCTTTATGATAAAGAGATTCATTAAAATCCAGAATATATGTTTCCACGTGTACCTGATTTTCTCCAAAAGTCGGACGTATACCAATATTTGTAAGCGCATGGAATTCGGAATTATTATAATTCACTTTTGTATAATACACTCCATGAGGAGGAATAAGTTCAGACAATTCCTGTAAATTAGCAGTTGGAAATCCTAAAACCCTGCCTCTGCCGCTTCCAGTAACAACTTTCCCTGATATTGAATATTTTCTGCCTAAAAATTTCTCTGCCTGCACCAGGTCTCCTGCGCGTATAAAATCACGAATTGCTGAACTGCTTACCAATTTTTCATCCTGAATAACAGGAGAAACAACTCTGACTTTGAAGTTAAAAATATTACCGTATTTTTTAAGTAAATCTATATTGCCTTCTTTATTTTTACCAAAAAAATAATTTTCACCTATAACGATTTCTTTAATCTGCAGTTTATTTACTAAATAATCCATAATAAATTGAACAGGAGTAATTTTGGCAAAATTTTCATCAAAATGTGCAAGAAGAACATAATCTATTCCCAATTCCTGCATTATCTTTAATCTGCTTTTTAATGTGCTTAATAATGGTAAAAATTTTTCAGGTGTCAATACTGATCGAGGATGCGGGACAAAAGTGATTACCAGTGATGTCCCATTGCAATCTAATGCTTCATTTTTTAATTCCTGAAGTATTTTTTTATGCCCAAGATGAATCCCATCAAAATTCCCAATAGTAACAATCATATTATCTGAACTATCTGCGGGTTTATCAAAGTTGTGAAAAATTTTCATAATTTATTATCCAATAAAATACTAGTAACCAACTTAAGTTACAAAGTGACAGAGGCACAAAAGCACAAAGTTAAAACAATTCCAAAGCAGCATAGACTTGGTTTTAAAACTTTGTGCCTCAGTGCCTATGTGCCTTTGTGCCTATTTCTCCTTTTTTTCTTCAACTATTTTACGATTAATATTATCAATGCGGTCTAATACTTTATCGCTTAGTTTACTTTCAGGATTATCTTCCATGAGTTTTCTGTAAGCAGTAATTGCTTTATCCCATTGTTTTTCTTTTCTAAATGTTTCTGCAATTCCAAATTGCGCATAACTCCCCCATTCAGTTTCAGGGTATTCTGATATTACATTTTTATAATAAATACGCGCTGCTTCATATTTATCATCATCTAAATAAAACTCTGCTATTCTATACTGACGTTTAGCCAGCTTATCTTTACAAATTTCTATCTTTTTCTGTGCTTCATAAATATAAGGGTTGTCAGGATAAAGTTGTATTATTTTATTAAATTGAAAGATAGCTCTATTGGTATAATCCTGATCCAGCGCCCAATGCAATGAAGCTTCAAAATATGATACTCCCAGTTTATATTCTGACAGCATTTTTGCCGGATAATCAGGATAAAGTCTTAATAATTTTTCAAAATTTATAACTGCATCTTTATATTCTTTTTCCTCAAAATAATAATTGGCAATTCTAAACTGAATATCAGGTGCGAATTTGCCAAACGGATAAATTTCTATAGCTTTTTTAAAAACATCAACTGCATCATATCTTTTCCCTTTTCTCCAGTACATTTCTCCGATTTCATATAAATACTGCATTGCTTCCTGTATTTTATCGCTTGACGGGAAATCTTCAGCAAGTTTTTCATATTCATCCCGTGCGCGCATATAGCTTTCTTTTTCATGGAAAACACGCGCAATATAAAACTGCGCATCATCCGCATAATTGCTTTCAGGATATTCCTTTATAACTTTTCGATAATATTTCCTTGCTCTATAATAATTTCTCTTTTGATGATGGTCCTTCGCAATTTTCATTATTTCTAATGCTTTAATATCAATTTCCCGATAGTTTAATCTTACATTAGTTTTTTTTGCACAACTGTAAAAAACAAAGAATAAAAATACACATAAGAAAATTGCTGAATTTTTATTTTTTTCCATTCGTAATTTCATATTGAGCCATCCTGATTTTAAATTAAGCCTGATAAATCAGGCAACTACAAATAATTGATATGCTGTAGAGACGCAAAATTTTGCGTCTCTACTTTCAAATTCCTGTACCTATATTTAATTTTACAACACTATATTTACCAATTTTTTAGGTACAACAATTATTTTTTTAGGTTCAGTATCATTAATTAATGCTTTTATTTTTTCATCATTACATGCTATTTTTTTCAAGTCTTCCTCTTCAATATTTTCTGAAACAACAACTTTGCTTCTTATTTTTCCATTAATCTGTATTATAATTGTAGTTTCTTCTTTCACTATGGCAAGAGGATCATGTTTCGGCCATGAATTATCAAAAATGCTTGGATTATAGCCAAATTTAGCCCATAATTCTTCTGTAAGATGCGGAGCAAAAGGCGCCAGTAGAAGTAATAGATTTTCCAATGCTTCTCTATATACTATAATACTCTGCTCTCGTCCTGGATCTAATTTAAAATCTGTTATTTCATTAATAAGCTCCATGAGACTGCTAATTGCAGTATTAAAATGGAATCTATCTTCGATGTCTGTTGTTATTTTTTTAATAGTAGTATGAGTTTTCCATCGTAGATTTTTTTCCTCATCATTTAAATCAGAAAAGGTTTTATTTTTAATATCAGCTTTTTTAACCTCTTCTGAACAATTTTCAATTAAAGAATGAACACGATTTAAAAATCTGAATGATCCCTTAATTCCTTCATCGCTCCATTCCAAATCTTTTTCCGGCGGTGCTGCAAATAAAATAAATATTCTGGCAGTATCAGCTCCATAAGTTTCGATAATTGTGTCAGGATCTATAACATTTCCTTTTGATTTAGACATTTTTGCACCGTCTTTTATGACCATTCCCTGAGTCAGCAAATTTTCAAAAGGTTCTTTATTTGGAATTAAATCAAGATCATACATAACACGTGCAAAAAATCGCGCATAAAGAAGATGAAGTATTGCATGCTCTATCCCGCCAATATATTGATCTACCGGCATCCAGTATTTTACTTTTTCCTTATTTACAGGAAAATTTTTTTCATCAGGAGAACAATATCTTGCAAAATACCATGAAGAATCTACAAATGTATCCATTGTTTCTATTTCTCTTTCAGCAGGTTCTCCGCATTCAGGACATTTCGTTTTTACAAATGATTCCATTTGCGGCAAAGGAGAAACACCTGTTGAATCAAATTTTACTTTAAGCGGTAAAATAACTGGAAGATCTTTTAAAGGAACAGGAACAACACCGCATTCCTGACAATAAACTACAGGAATAGGTGTTCCCCAATATCTCTGGCGTGATATTCCCCAGTCTCTCAATTTATAATTAACAGTTTTTCTGCCATATTTGTTATTCTCTATCCAGATAGCTATTTTATTTATTGCTTCAATATTGTTTAATTTATTAAAATCTCCGGAATTTACCAGAAATCCTTCATTAACATATGCTTCAGTAATATTATTGCTATCAAGATTGCTATTTTCAGGTTGAATTACAACTCTTATAGGAAGATTATATTTTTTCGCAAAATCAAAATCACGCTCATCATGAGCAGGCACTGCCATTACTGCGCCAGTCCCGTAGTTCATTAAAACATAATTTGCAATCCAGATAGGAATCTCTTCTCCATTAACAGGATTAATCGCAAATTGTCCTGAAAAAATTCCTTCTTTTTCTAAATCAAGAGATGCTCGTTTTCTTTCATTCTCATCAGTTACTTTTGAAATAAAACGTATTATTTCTTCCCGATTAATACTATTTTTCACAAATTCATTTACAAGCGGATGTTCGGGAGCCAACACCAGATATGTTGCGCCAAAAATAGTATCTATCCTTGTTGTAAAAACCGGTATTTTTTGATAATTGTCTTTTAATTTAAAGTTCACTTCAACGCCAATACTTTTACCAATCCAGTTTTTTTGCATGGTTAAAACTTGCTGAGGCCAGTGATTAACCAGTTCTTTATGTCCTTCAAGAAGTTCTTCTGCATAATCTGTAATTTTCAGAAACCATTGCTCAATATCTTTCTGTTCAACTTTAGAATCACATCTCCAGCATTTATCTTCAATTACCTGCTCATTGGCAAGCACAGTATTGCACGATGGACACCAATTAACGGGTGATACCTTTTTATAAACCAGCCCTTTATCAAACATTTTTAAAAATAGCCATTGATTCCATTTATAATATTCAGGAGTACAGGTTGTAACTTCCCTATCCCAGTCATAACTTAATCCCATTTTTTTCAGCTGGACTTTCATGTTTTTTATATTATCAAAAGTCCATTCAGCAGGAGGGATGTTATTTTTTATCGCTGCATTTTCTGCCGGCAGACCAAAAGAATCCCATCCTATCGGATGAATAACATTATATCCCTGCATAATTTTGTAACGCGCAATACTGTCCCCGATTGTGTAATTTCTTACATGTCCCATATGAATTTTTCCGGATGGGTAGGGAAACATTTCCAGACAATAATATTTCGGTTTAGAGGAATTTAGAGAAGATAAATATTTTTTATCTTTTATCCAATACTCCTGCCATTTTGATTCTAATTCTTTAAAATTATATTCATTCATAATAATTATTATGCCTCCATTATATATACTTTATTTCTTCCTTCATTTTTGGCTCTATATAGCGCTCTGTCAGATTCTTCAATAATTTTCATTTTAGTTTTTTCAACTTCTTTAAAAAAAGACGCTACTCCAATACTTACGGATAAATTTATTTCTTCATTCTTTCCCAGACCGGGAAATTTTTCTAATTCTACTCTTCTACGTATTCGTTCCGCTGCTTCTATCGCATCCTCTTTATCTGTTTCAGGCAATATTACTGCAAATTCTTCTCCTCCATATCTTGCAGCAATATCCACATTGCGCACAGATTTTTTTATTAATGCTGCTACTCTTTTTAATACCTGATCGCCTTTTGGATGACCGAATTTATCGTTATATTGCTTAAAATAATCAATATCAATCATTAATAATGAAATATTAAGTTTGTATCTATTTGATCTTTTTACTTCACGGTTAAGTTCTTCCTGAAAATAACGATGATTATAGATGTGAGTAAGTCCATCTGTAATAGCGAGCTGTTCCATCTCTTCATAAAGCATGGCATTTTCCAGCGCAACATTTGACTGGGAAATAAAAGTATCCAGCAGTTCGAAATCCTCCTCATCAAATACAGTTCCATTCAGCTTGTTGCTGATATGCAAAACACCTATTATATGAAAACGGATAATTAAAGGAAAACTCATGAAGGAATTTGTATCATATATTCCTCCATTACGTAAATCATCAAAAGGTTTTTCCGTTGTTATATCTTTAACTAAAACAGCTTCTTTTTTTTTGGATATATAATCTGTAATTTTGCTATTTTTATTGGATTTTAGATTTGTTATTGAATGACTTAATCCTTTGTGAAATTTTAAAACAAATCCTTCTTCTTCCAGACTATAAAGCATTATGCTGATTCTACTGGCTCTTACCAATTCTCCGGATTTTTCAACAATAATTTTCAATAAATGATCCAGATCCAAAACTGAACTTAAAACTTTTCCAACTTCATGCAGTACCGACATCTCTGTTATACGCTGTTCAGTCTGCGCATAAAGTTTGGCATTATCAAGCAATATTGCTGATTGATTGGCAAAAATAGTTAAAATATCTTTATCTTTTTTAGTAAAACACTCTTCTCTTCCGGTTGCGATCCCAAAAAAACCCTGAAGCTTATCCCTTACCATTAAAGAAGCAATGTACCAGCTTTTTACTTCATTAAATTCTTTCTTTTCATAATTTGCTAAATCAATATCCTCATAAATTATTCTTTTAAATGTACCAAGCTGTTTTTTTTCTCTTATATCCTGAGATAAATTCTCATATAAAATATGTATGGACCAATCAAGAAAATTTTTTGTGCTTGGATAAACCACATTTGCAATGATTTCTTCTTCATCCAATAAAATAATAACTGCTGTTGTATAATCAATGGTTTTACTTAATTTGTCCATGACTGCTTTAACAATTTGCTGATGGTTTTGAACATGTTTGGCTAATTCACACATTTCATTAAATATTTCTAATTCTTTTACATCCATATTCAATCCCCTTACCTTTCACTAAGAACCTTATCAAGATTTTTTGCCATGAAATTTATATCTTCTTTATTTATTATCAATGGTGGTGCAAACCTTAAAACCGTGTTCTGAATACAATTTAAAAGAATCCCTTTTCCATAACATTTATTTACTATTTCCTGTGCAGGGATAGATAACTCCATCCCAAGTAAAAGTCCTATTCCGCGAATTTCCTTAATAAATGAGTATTTATTTTTTAATTCAGCCAGACACTCAAATAAATATTTTCCCGTTATTTTAACATTATCTAAAAAATCACTGCTTTTAATAATATTAGTCACAGCAATCCCGGCAGTACATGCTAAATGATTACCCCCAAAAGTGGAAGCATGCATTCCCGGTTTAAAAACTTCTGCTGTTTCTTTTTTTGCAATCATAACTCCAATAGGAAATCCATTACCCAGAGCTTTTGCAAGAGTAAAAATATCAGGCTCAATATCATACAATTTATACGCAAATAACTCTCCGCTTCTTCCCATCCCAGTCTGCACTTCATCCAGAATTAATAAAATATTTTTATCTTTGCATAAAGCAGCTGTTTCCTTTACAAATTTTTTATCTGCAACACGAATTCCGCCTTCAGCTTGAACTAATTCCAGCATAATTGCGCAAGTGTTTTGGGTAACTTTGCTTTTTAAATCTTCTAAATCATTATATTTAGCATAGACAAATCCTGGGACTAAGGGTTCAAATCCTTCCTGATATTTTTTCTGCCCTGTTGCAGTTATAGTAGCTAATGTTCTTCCGTGAAAAGACTGTTCAAAAGTAATAATTTCAAACCGTTCTTTATTCCCTTTTGAATGCGCAAATTTCCTTGCTAATTTAATTGCAGCTTCATTTGCTTCTGCACCGCTGTTACAAAAAAAACATTTTCCGTCTATTGAATTTTCTATTAAAATCTTAGCCAGCTCTGCTTGAGGTTGAATATAGTATAAATTAGAACTATGAATAATTTTATTTAATTGTTCAATTACTTTCTTAGTCCATTCTGGATGAGAATACCCAATATTAAGCACAGAAATCCCGCTGATAAAATCCAAAAATTTCTTCCCGTTAATATCCCAGACATATGCTCCTTTTCCACTAACAAAGCATAAATCATTTCTGAGATAAGTGCTCATTACATATTTATTATAATTTTCTTTAATTTTTTCTAAATTCATTTTATTCCTTTTATACAATTATTCATGTTTAAAAAATATCGCTTTATTATTATAGGAAGTGAGATTTTTGTCAAGAGATTAGTATAGTAGC
>CAYWFU010000083.1:0-14111 GCA_964457585.1 uncultured bacterium
TTTTTCATATTTTGGTATCTGACCATTTTGATAATCAGATTTGTTATCTGAAATATTAATAATTGAAGGTGAAACTCCAAAAATAATATTCAAGTTAAAAAAAATCATTAAACTAATTACTATTAAATTTCTTATATATTTTTTCATTTTTTTGCCCTCTTAAGTAAAACAAAATATTTACTTATGATAAAAATAGATCCTTTGCTTTGCTCAGAATAATTCTTTACTCAAGTTGACTGAGTTTTATTTACAAATTCCAATATTCAAGCACCAAATAACAAATAATTTCCAAAATTTCAATAATCAAACAAACAATTAAGACCAATAAAAATAAGTTTTGGACATTTTGAATTTGGAAATTGGAATTTATTTGGGATTTGAGAATTGTAATTTGGAATTTTAGCATAAAAAAGTCAGTCAACTTGAGTTCTTTATTTTAGATGTTATTATTAAGGAGTGAAGCGACTAAAAAATTTATTAAGGGCAAATTACTTATTGTTGGCGTACTTAATTTTAGACGGTTAATTTGGTAAGGGTTATGGGATTTGAATAAATCCATTATTTAAATATGATATGCGCAGTTATTCTATACACAATGTATTCAAATTTTTCACTATTTTCAATTTTCAAACATAAATTATTTTTTACATTTTATTTTCGCTGTTAACACTAATAAAGCCCTAACTTTTACCTATTTTCAAACAAAATTCCGTATATGAATTATTATACCATCCACGGTAATGCACCGCTTTTTTTCTCGTTGTTCTCTTGATTCTTTTTTACATGTCTCATTTGAACTTCGCTGGTTTTTTTTACCAGTTCTATACGCTGTAATTTGTCCTAGCTAAAATCAGGCCAGTTCTTCATAGACTCTTTCACCTCCTAATATGTGAGATGCTTCCAATATATATAGTACGATATTTATTTGAGATTTACAATTTTAGAAAAAAAATAAATGTGAGAATAACATTTAACATTTCACCTGTTATTTTCCAAATACCCGGTAAAATTTAATAATGATATATAATGATTATCGGGGGAATAATCGATTATATTAATTGCTGCATAATCCTGATTTATATACCAAAAACTATCCGGAGATTTTAATGCTTCACATAGAATAACTTTAATTACAGAACTATGGAGTATCATAAGGACATTTGCATTGGAAGGTAATGAAAAAAAAATTTCATTGTATTTCGGAAGAACTCTATCTCTTACTTTTTGCAAGCTCTCACCTTCTGGAAAATTAAAATCCAGATTTTTTTTTATCCATAAGGAAAATTCAACAGGATATTTTTCTTTAATTTCGTTAAAAGATAATCCTTCCCATTTTCCAAAATTAATCTCATTAAATTCATTAATAATTTTATGATCTATTTTTAATGATGAACTTATATTTTCAGCCATGTATTTTGTGCGGATTAGATTGCTTGAATATATTGCATCCAGTTGCTTATCCCGCATATGAAAATTTAACAAATCCAGACTTTTAAGCCCTTCCTCGTTCAGATCAACATCTGTGATACCAAAATAACGTGGGATCCCATTCTGAGTAACATTACCATGTCGTACAAGATATATTCTTTTCATAGATATTTATGACCTTGCTGAGTATAACCTTAAAATAATTTTAATATAAAAACATAAAAAATAAAAATACAAAAAATTCAGTAATTTCATTTATTGCGCCAAAAACATCTATTGCAGTAAAAAGCTCTTTTTTTATAACATAATAAATAATAGAAAATGCTATAAATAATAATATTGCAATCAGGAACAATCCTGCAAATTTTATTAATATTAAAGTGAGAATAATGGGGATGGCACTTATAGTAAAAAACTCTTTTTTATTTATCAATTCGATAAGTTTAAAACCTATACTACCTGTATTCTTTCGGCTTTCATATAGCAAAATACCAAATACCATTGACAAACGGCCTAACATTGGAGAAATAAGAAGTGCTGAATTTTTGTATATCTCAGGAATATTGTGAAAAACTAAAAGTTCTCCAAATAATAATATTATTAAATATATAAAATTAAATGAACTTATTGCTTTTTCATTAATAATAGTAGAGCTTTTTTTTTCAATACTGCCAAGAAGTCTATCAACTATATCTACAAAACCATCTAAATGCAGTCCGCCTGTTAATGCAACTAATGTTCCAAGGACAAAAATATCCTTTAAAAAAGGTGATACATAATTCCGTAATATAATATTAAGAAGCATACAAACTGCACCCATAAAAAGTCCGACAAAAGGGAAATAGATTATACTATGTACTATATTATCAAAATGATGCTTTTCTTTTTTCAGGTAAGGAATTATTGTCAAAAACTGAAAAGCAATTAGCAATCGTTTAAGTATCATACGCAGACTGATTGAATTTCTATTTTGTATTAGTTCTTCGTTTAAATTATTCATTTGTACTTTTTTCCGAAACTCCGGCTGAGCTGAAAGTTGCCATTTCAGTTAAAATTTTCACTCCTGCATCAACAAGAGTTATTCCTAAACATGCGCCTGTACCTTCACCCAGACGCAGACTTAAATCAAAAAGGGGTAAAAGCCCTAAAAATTCCAGCATAATTTTATGCCCCTGCTCAACTGATTTATGGGAAGCAAAAAGATAATCTTTCACTTCAGGTTTTATTCCGGCGGCTATTAAAGCTCCTGCTGTTGAGATAAAACCATCCAGTACTACAGGGATTCTATATGCTGCACAGGCTAATATCACACCCGCTATCCCGCCAATTTCAAATCCTCCAACTTTACTTAAAACATCAATTGCGTCTTTATTATCAGGAGAATTAATAGATATTCCTTTTTTAATTACATCAATTTTCTTTTTTAAAGATTCATCATTTATACCTGTACCGCGTCCGACAATTTTTTCAATAGGTTCATTGGTGAATACAGCAACAATCGCACTTGCTGATGTTGTATTGGCAATTCCCATTTCTCCAACCCCGACAATATCTATTCCATTTAAAAGTTCCTCTTCAACCAGTTCAATACCTTTTTCAATAGCAAGTATTGCCTGCTCTTTTGTCATTGCTTTTGTAGCAGTAAAATTATTTGTCCCATATCCGGCTTTTTTAATTTTTACTCCTTTTATATCTTTTAAATCATTGATAACACCTAAATCAGCAACTACAACACGCGCCCCAACATGACGCGCCAGCACATTAATCCCTGCTCCGCCGCGAACAAAATTATATACCATCTGTTCCGTTACTTCCTGAGGAAAAGCGCTGACGCCTTCTTTTGCCACACCATGGTCGCCGGCTAAAGTAAAAATAACTTTATTTTTGATTGAAGGATTATCTTTCCCTGTTATCAAAACATATCTTTTCGCCAGTTCTTCTAATCTGCCAAGACTGCCCTGTGGTTTTGTAAGATTATCCAATCGTGCTTGAATTATTTTTTCTTTACTTCTATCAACAACATTAATTTTACTGATAATTTTTTTTAATTTTTCCATTAATTATATTTCCTTTCTAAAAATTTGTATGTTTTGAATTTTATAGATTATTTATTTTTTGTCAAGATACTAAAAAAAATTACATAATTGTTACACATTTTCTTGACTTTAAACACTGATTTATTTAAACTGATATATATTTAGGTTCTAATTATTATAATAAAAATCAATCGGGAGGATTGTATGGCTATTATTAAAGAAATAAGTGCTCTGGAAGTATTGGATTCACGCGGTAATCCAACTGTTGAAGCTGAGATAGTTCTGGAAAATGGAATAAAAGGCAGTGCAATTGTACCATCAGGAGCTTCAACAGGTCAGCATGAAGCTTTAGAATTGCGCGATAATGATCCTAAACGTTATTCAGGTAAAGGAGTAAAAAAAGCTGTCGATAATATTAATACTATTATTGCTCCTCTTTTAAAAGGAAAAGATGCCTCTAACCAGTTAAATATTGATAGATTAATGCTGGAAAAAGATGGCTCAAGCAATAAAAAAAATCTTGGAGCAAACGCAATATTAGCTGTTTCTCTAGCTGTCGCCAGAGCCAGTGCAAATTCACTTTCTATTCCTTTATACCGTTATCTTGGTGGTGTAAATACCTATAGAATGCCCGTTCCACTAATGAATATTTTAAATGGCGGTGCACATGCTGACAACAATATTGATATTCAGGAATTCATGATTTTGCCTGTCAAAGCATCATATTTTAAAGAAGCTATGAGAATTGGGGCTGAAGTTTTTCATACTTTAAAAAAAGTATTAAAAGATAAAGGGTATAATACTGCGATTGGCGATGAAGGCGGATTTGCTCCAAATTTATCTTCCAATGAAGAAGCAATAAAAATAATAATTGAGAGTATTGAAAAAGCAGGATATAAAGCCGGGGAAGATATTTATCTTGGGTTGGATGTCGCTGCAAGTGAATTTTATAATGATGGAAAATATCATATTAATGGTAAAGCTTATTCAGCTCCTGAATTAGTCAGTTTTTATGAAAGTTTAATAGATAAATACCCGATAATTACAATTGAAGATGGAATGTCTCAGGATGACTGGAATGGATGGTCATTACTAACAAGCTCTCTGGGTGATAAAGTTCAATTGGTTGGGGATGATATATTTGTGACAAATACAACGAGATTACAGCAGGGGATTGAAAATAAAGTTTGCAATGCTATTTTAATAAAAGTAAATCAGATTGGCACATTATCAGAAACATTAAACTGCATTGAAATGGCAAAACGCGCAGGCTATGGTGTTATTATATCACATCGTTCTGGTGAAACAGAAGATACTACTATTGCTGATATTGCTGTTGCAACCGGAGCAGGACAGATAAAGACAGGTTCTCTTTCCAGAACTGATAGAATAGCAAAGTATAATCAATTAATCCGAATAGAAAAAGAATTGGGATCATCAGCATATTTTGAAGGAAGCAAAGTGTTTTATAATATTAAAAATAGAGCAGCGATTGATATGCTTTAAATGAAAAGAATTTCTTTTTATATAAATATGTAGTAATATTATTAAAAAAGGGAATCATCCCTCATGAAAAAGAAAATTCTGGTAATTGAAGATGATGAGCATACTTTAAACTTCATGTGTCATGGACTAGAAATGTTAGGTTATCAAACTAAACCTACTAAAAACGCAATGGAAGCAATTGAAAGTATTGTTATTGAAGAACCCGATCTTATAATTCTTGATTTAATGCTGCCAGGAATAAATGGTTTTGAAATCTGTCAAAAATTAAAAGACAATTATTTCACTTCTCATATTCCTATTATAATTGTTACAGCAAAGGCTGAAATAGATAATAGGGTTAAAGGCTTAAGTATAGGTGCAGATGATTATATAGTAAAACCTTTTGATCCAATGGAACTCGATGCGCGCATTAAGTCTCTTTTAAGAAGAGTCCGCCGCGATTTATATGCTAACCCATTAACACGATTACCCGGAAATGTGGCTATTGAAGAAGAAATTACCGATTGCATTGCAGGCGGACATAAATTTGCAATATGCTATTTAGATATTGACAATTTTAAAGCTTTTAATGATAATTATGGTTTTGCCAGTGGAGATAGTGTCATTAAACTTACTGCGCGAATTATTGAAAGCGCAATTAAGGATACAAATGTATTAAGAGGTTTTATAGGACATCTTGGAGGAGATGATTTTATATTTATAATTACTCCTGACAAAATTGATGAAGTCTGCAATAAAGTAATTCAAACATTTGACGACCTTATAATTCTAAAATATAATGAATCTGATCGTAAACGTAAATTTGTTACAGGCATAGATAGAAGAGGACAGGTTCAGCAGTTTCCGCTTATGTCTATTTCAATTGCTGTAGTATCTAATGATCAGAGATCTTTTACTCATCATTTGCAAATTTCTGAAGTTGCAACAGAATTGAAAAAAATTGCAAAAAGAATATCTGGCAGTGTTTATGTTAAAGATAGGAGAAAGGCTGATGGCAGTCCAATGGGAAAGACGCAGTAAGCAATTCATTCTAGCATTTGCTGATTTAATTTTAGTTAGTACTGCCTTGACAACTTCTTATTTACTGCGTTTTGACTTTAATATTCCATTCCAATCACAAATCATCTTAAAAAAAACATTATTAATATTGATTATTATCCGATTGGTTTGTTTTTATTTTTTTTCCTTATATCAGGGAGTATTACGTTATGCAAGCGTTAGGGATCTTATAAAAATTGTTCAGGCTATTAGTTTAGGTTCACTTATATTTGCTGCTATAGTTTACTTTATACCTCGTTATTCTTACCCACGCTCTATTATAATTATGGATTGGCTTCTTGCAATAGCTTTAATCAGTATGGAAAGATTTTCAATCAGGATTTTTCGCGGGATATTCCATGTGAAAATTGGAGATGGAAAAAGGGCATTAATTATTGGGGCTGGCGATGCTGGTGAAAAATTATTGCGTGAAATTCTTGAAAATCAAATACTGGAATATAATCCTATTGGATTTATTGATGATAATCCCGAAAAAATAGGTAAACAAATACATAATATCAAAGTTCTTGGCAATACCAATAGTTTACATCAAATTGTTAAAGAAAAAGATATTGAACAGGTTCTGATTGCTATTCCATCTGCACCTGGCAAGATTATGCGTAAAATAATTAAGCAATGCGAAGAAGCTAATATTTCTTTTAAAACTATTCCCGGAATTGGAGATCTAGTTGATGGAAAAGTGCATGTAAGCCAGATAAGGGATGTAAATGTTGAAGATTTACTACGCCGCCCGCCAATAAATATTAACATGGAAGAAATTTCTTCTTATCTTTCAAATAAAACTATTTTAATAACTGGAGCTGGCGGATCAATAGGTTCAGAATTATCAAGACAGATATCAAGATTTAAACCAAAAACTATTCTTTTATTGGATCATGAGGAAACAAGTATCTATCATATTGAAAAAGAATTAGAAAAAAAAGAAACAAATATAAATCTTGTACCAATAGTTGCAAGTGTACGTGATAGAAATAAAATAAATAAAATAATGCAAAACTTTCATCCTCAAGTAGTATTCCATGCTGCTGCGTATAAACATGTACCGCTTATGGAAAAAAACATAGATGAAGCAATTAAAACAAATATTTTTGGAACAAGAATTGTAGCGCTTGAAGCAAAAGCAATAAATTGCGAAAAATTTGTTCTTATTTCATCTGATAAGGCAGTTAACCCAACCAATGTAATGGGTACAACAAAAAGAATATGCGAACTGGTAATTGAAAATATAGGAAAAGATTCTTTTACAAAGTTTGTTTCTGTTAGATTTGGAAATGTTATGGGTAGCCGCGGCAGTGTAATTCCTCTTTTTAAAAAACAAATTGCTCATGGCGGTCCAGTTGAAGTAACGCATCCAGATGTTATTAGATTTTTCATGACTATTCCTGAATCTGTCCAATTGGTACTTCAGGCTGGAGCTATTGGCAATCAAACTGAAATTTTTGTTCTGGATATGGGTGAGCCAGTAAAAATAGTTGAACTGGCACGTGATTTAATTAAACTTTCAGGACTTAAACCAGATGAAGATATTGAAATTATCTACACTGGATTAAGACCTGGAGAAAAATTATATGAAGAACTTTTAACTCAGGAAGAAGGTATTCATGCCAGCAGATGCAAGCAAATATTTGTTGCCAGGCAGGATATCATTGATAGTAAAAAATTCGAATATGCTTTACTGGAATTGGAAAAATTAACGGATTTATATAAATATAATCCAGATGAGTTAATATTAAAAATGCAGGAAATAGTACCGGGGTATAAACCTGATATTGAAAATTTAAAACAGCAATATAAAAATAATCAGGGTCAATTAATAAAATTATATGGAGAACAAATTTAAATGTCTACTGTCCTATTTAGTACAATGAAATTTAAAATTCTTATTATAATTTTTTCGTTTTTTATTATATTATTTTTGATCTGGAGTAATTCTTTTGATCAAATTAACGATATTCTTACGCAAATTAATTTATATGAAGAAAGAATTGTACATCTGCAAGGTGAACCTGTAAACACATTTTCTTTACCTTTTACCGGGAGTTTATATAAATTGAATGACAAATCCGGTTCTATCTGGGTAATATCTAAAATTGATTCTATTGACAAAGATAAAAGAATTTTTTTAAGCGGAAAAATTAAAACTCATATTAATATTGATTTCCCTATTGATGAAAAATTAAAACAGTATAATTTAAATATCAATCATCTAGGTCCAGTAGTAATGGAATTACAAAGAGAAGATTTCATTAGTACTATAAAAAATATTGTTAAATAGTGGGGAAGCTAATAGCTATCAGCTATCAGCTTAAAATGCAAAAAAAAGGTATAGAATTAAAGGTTTTGTTTTACTTTGATTTTTTTTGTTTTAGCTGAATGCTGATAGCTGACGGCTGAACGCTTACAATAATGGAGCTACTGGAAAATGAAAATTTTTTTTAATCTTCTAGAATTATTGTTGATTATAAATTTAATAATATATCCCTTCAAAATAATTCATGCAGAAGAAATATCTCAAAATGAATGGCCAATGTTTAGACGCGATGTCTGGCATAATGGAGGATTAGGCTGCGGGCCAACAAGCAGAGTTAAAGTACGATGGAAATTTAAAGCAAATGGTCCGGTTGATTCATCTCCAACTGTTGTTAATGATATCTTATATATTGGCTCGGATGATGGTTATATTTATGCAATAGATGCAGTTATAGGAAAATTATTATGGAAATTTGAAGCAGGTGATGTAATTCTTTCTTCCCCGTCAGTAGTAAATAATATTATTTATTTTGGTTGTCTGGATACTTATGTTTATGCACTTTCTGCTTCAACAGGAAAATTGTTATGGAAATTTAAAACTGATTCAAGGGTGGAATCCTCACCATTAATTTATGAAGAAACAGTGTATATAGGTTCATACGATAATCATCTATATGCAATAGATGCAAAAAAAGGGGAATTAAAATGGAGCTATAAAGCTGATGCAGGAATAAATTCTTCTCCAACAATATTCGAAAATGTAATTTATATCGGTTCGTTTGATGGATTCATTCATGCAGTGTATAGCAAAAATGGAACTCTGCGTAAAAAATATAAACTCGATCTAATATCAGAAGGGGAAAAAGATATATCATATAGAGAAGAAATGGTTGATATGGGGGGATTCTATATTGGTAATGAACAGCAAAAAGAAGAAAAAAAGGCTGAAAAGGACTTAATAGAAAAAAAGAAATTCATTGGGGCAAGTGGAAGTATTTGTTCATCACCCATTATAATTGAAGATAAGTTGTTCTATGGTTCTATGGATGATTTTATTTATTGCTTTGATTTAATATCAGGAGAACTGAAATGGGCTTTTAAGACCAATGGGCCTATTGTATCTTCTGTTAGTGCTGAATATGAAACTATTATTGCGGCTTCAATTGATAATCATATTTATGGTATTGATATGGATACAGGTAAAAAATTATGGGAATATCTAACATTTGGTGATGTTTTTTCCTCCCCAGCAATTGTTAACAGATATATTTATGTTGGTTCATTAGATGGATTTATGTACTGTCTTAAAATAAGAACAGGGGAATTAATGTGGAAATATGAAACAGGAAAGGGAATACGTTCTTCTCCTGCTGTAATAGATGGGATATTATATTTTGGATCAAGCGATGGATATATTTATGCTTTAGAGGAGAAATAATAACAAATGAAAATAAAACGTATTGAAGAAGAGGTTAACAAATTAATAAAAGAAGCTCAAAATTTCACAAAAAGTGATACATTTGAAAAAGATACCTTGCTAACTCAAGCATATAAACAAGTTGAAATTGTTTTAAAGCTTAATAGATTATTAGATGAAAAATTATTTGAATTAACTGTAATTAATGAAATTGGTAATATTATACGTTCTGTTGAAGATTATGAAGAAGTTATGAGGTCTATCTTAACTATTTTAAAAACCATTATTCCTTATGATATCGGCGGAATAATTTTACAGGAAAATTCAAAACTTGACAGTTATATAAATATAAAAGGGAAAATATCACAGCAGGAATTGACTGAATGCAAAAATAAGCTGTTTGCTAATACGAATTTGTCCGAGTTGAATAATCCTGAAGCAAAAAATAAAGAAATAATAATAGGACAAAATAATATTTTAAAAAATATTGAACAAAAAAATAGAAATCTATCGTTCTGGGCTGTTCCTCTTGAAATTCGGTTAAAAATAATAGGATCAATTTTTATTGCCAATATTGATAATGAAATTAATGAACATAGCAAATATATACTAAATATGGTTGCAAACCAGGTTGTTCTGGTAATAAATAATTGTCAACTTTATCATAGGATGAAAGATATGGCTATACATGACGGATTAACAGGACTATATAATCATAGATACTTTCAGCTTGCGCTGGAAAAAGAAATTTCGCGCGCCAGCCGTCACAAAGGCTCGCTTTTTATTATGCTTTTGGATATAGACTATTTCAAAGATTATAATGATCGTTTTGGACATCAAATGGGAGATGTTTTACTTCAGGAAATATCAAAATTGCTGATGAAAAATGTTAGAGAAGTGGATTTAGTTGCCAGGTATGGCGGAGAAGAATTCGCAATTATTTTACCTCATACCGATAAAAAAGGAGCATTGCAAGTTGCAGAAAGAATAAGGCAGACAATTGAAGAATATCCATTCCGCGGCAAAGATGACAAAGAAATAATTTGTAAAACAGTGAGTATTGGTTTAGCTTCATATAACAAAAAAAATTCTAAAGTTGATTTAATAAATTATGCGGATAACGCTCTTTATCAAGCAAAACATAGTGGAAGAAACATGGTTAAAATTGAAGAAGATTAGCTGTGGAGAAGCGATTTAATAATGCATTTACATCAATTTTTTATTAATCATACTCAAATTAAAGAAAATAGTATTTATGTCTATGGGAATGATGCTCAGCATATTATTAATGTTTTGCGGCTTAAACCCGGAAATGGATTTATTGCGATTGATGAATCGGGTAATCGCTTTAATGTTGAAATAGAAAAAATCGTTACAGATGAAGTAAAAGCTAAAATATTACAGATTGAAAAACCTGCAATAAAAAAATTAAAAATACATTTATTCCCGAGCTTATTAAAAGGTGAGGCATGGGAAACAGTTTTAAAAAAAGGAACTGAACTTGGATTAAGTTCATTCACTCCTGTAATCTCTTCCAGAACAGTAGTTAAAATAAACGCTAATACTGTAAAAAATAAGACTAATCGTTGGGAAAAAATCATATACGAATCAGCAAAACAATGCAAACGTATCGATATCCCTGAAATCTTTCCAATAATATCTTTCCATGATGCATTAAAAAGTAAAGCTGATTTAAATCTGATTTTTTGGGAAGAAGAAAAATCTGTAAATTTAAAAAAAATTTTCCCGTTAAAAAACATTGCTGAAAATATTAATGTTTTTATAGGACCTGAAGGTGGATTTACAAAAGAAGAAATTGAATCAGCAAAAAAAAATAATTTTAATGTAGTTTCATTAGGGAAAAATATTTTACGCGCAGATACAGCCAGTATTTCCGCTGTTTCTGTTTTATTATATGAACTTTGATAGAGGAAGAAATGAATATAATTTTAATCGGTTTTATGGGTACTGGAAAAACCAGTGTAGGTAAACTTCTAGCTCATAAAATCAAAAAAAAATTTATTGATATAGATGATGAAATAGAAAAAAATGAAAAACTTAGCATTTCAGATATATTTAATAAGCATGGAGAATCATATTTTAGGGATAAAGAAAATTTTTATCTGAAAAAAAATTTAGAAAATGATAATTATATAATTGCTGCTGGCGGAGGCATAGTTGTAAATAAAAAAAATATTCCATTATTAAAAAAAGGACTGGTTATCCTATTAACAGCAAATCCAGATATAATTTATGAACGAATAAAAAATGAAATTCACAGACCCTTGCTTAATGTCCCTGATCCTCTAAAAAAAATTAATGAACTTCTTTCTAAAAGAAAACCATTATATGAAAAATCCGCAGATATGATAATAGACACTACTAATTTAAAACCTGAAGAAATAATTGAAAAAATAGAATTTTTAATAAAAACTTTAATAACATATAAAACCTTGACATGAATAAATTGCAGCAGTAATATTCAAAGCGTTGTTCATTACATTTTTATGAGAAAGAAGGCATAAATGGATGATTTTTCTGTTTTAATTGGCGGTAAAGCTGGTTTTGGAATAGACCGGGCGGGATTAATTATTGCTTCCATTTTTAACCGTCTAGGATATTACTTATATATCTATCGTGATTATCCATCCATAATAAGAGGCGGACATACATATTCTATCATTAGAGCTTGCCGTAAAAAGATCGCTGCACATCGTGAAAAAATAGATTTTCTTCTTGCGTTAAATCAAGACGCCTATAATTTTCATAAAGAGCGCTTGAAAAAAGATTCTATAATCCTTTTTGATACTGATTCTGTAAAAATCGATCAAACATCCGATAACATAATTGGTTTTTCCTTAGGTGGAATACTTAAGGAAGAAAATGCCCCGGAGATAATGCGTAATACTTGTCTGATTGGCGCGTTTGGTCGTGTGATCGGGTCTGATACTGAGCAGTTAAAAAATGTTTTAGAAAAAGAGATAAAAAAAGGGCAAGAACTCAATTTTAAGGTAATGGTACGCGGATATAACGCAGCAAGAGAAATAATTAAAATCGAAGCTATTAGAGAAAAAAGTTTACCTTTAGTTTCAGGAAGTCAGGCGATCGGTTTAGGTTTGATTAAGGGTGGATTAAACGCCTATATATCCTACCCGATGACTCCAACATCACCTATATTGCATTTTTTAGCTGAAGTAGCGGATGATTTTGGAGTGAAGGTGATCCATCCTGAAAGTGAGATCGGCGTGATACTTATGGCGTTAGGTTTTTCATATATGGGACAAAGATCAGCTGTGGGAACTTCGGGAGGTGGGTTTTGTTTGATGACCGAAGGTTTAAGTTTATCGGGAATGGCGGAATTGCCGGTCGTGATCATTGTCGGACAGAGGCCAGGACCGAGTACGGGGTTGCCGACTTATACTTCACAAACTGAATTAAATTTTGTTATAAGCGCAGGGCAGGGTGAATTCCTGCGTTTTATTGCCGCCCCTGGTGATGCTGAAGAATCTTACTTTTTGTCTGAATTCGCTCTGAATATAAGCTGGAAATATCAGATCCCCGCTTTTTTACTTACGGACAAAACTTTAGGTGAAGGGATTTATAATTTAGATATTGATTCTATTGGAGAGATAAAAGAATTTGAAACAATTTTATGGGATAAAAAACAACCTTATAAAAGATATCAAAACACGGAAAATGGTATTTCACCTTTAGCATTTGTACCGGAAAAAGACGCAATAATTAAAGTTAATAGTTACGAACATGATGAATCCGGTATTACGATAGAAGATTCAAAAACAACTATTTTATTGCAGAATAAAAGGCTTCGTAAAAAAAAATATTTATCGGAAGAGTTAGAATCTTACGAACTGGTAAAAGTTTACGGAAAAAAAGACGCGGATACCGCGATACTTTGCTGGGGATCAAATAAAGGAGTTTCTATTGAAACCGCGGAAAAATTAGGATTGAAAGTAATACAGCCTTTAGTTTTAAACCCATTTCCGGTAAAACAGTTCGCCGAAGCTTGTAAAGATGTCAAGAAAATAATAGCTGTGGAGAATAACGCAACAGGGCAATTAGCGCTTTTGGTGAAAAAATATGGATTTAGTGTTAATGAAAAAATATTGAAATATGATGGGCGTCCTTTTTCAATAGACGAATTAGAAAAAAGTGTTAAGAAGATAATTTAAGGAAGTTTAATAATGAATCAGCAAAATATTGTAACAAAAACTCAAAATACATGGTGCATAGGCTGCGGGAACTTCGCGATATTAACAGCGATTAAGGTTGTTATTAACGAGTTGATCCCGACTTTATCCCTTTTTCAAAAAAATCGAAAACAACCTCCTTGATAAATAAGGGTTTTTCCATAAAAAACATCAAAAACATAAATATAGTGCCTAGTAAAAAATAAT
>CAYWFU010000084.1:0-14079 GCA_964457585.1 uncultured bacterium
CCAGAATGACCAATTTATTTCTTCGCAAGCCCTAACATCAACATCTTCCATTAACCCGCATTTCGAGCATTCGAGTAATTCCCGATCTCCTGTAAATATTCCCAAAGCCTTCGCTTTTTCTTGAAGTTTTATGAGTTCCTTTACAATTTTAAATATTTTATCGTTTTTATCAATAGTCCTACGCATATTGAATATCATCCTCTATACAATACAAGTAACTTCCAACCATTTTGTTGGCATCAACAAAATGGTGTAACTCAGTGCCAATTTGTCACCAGTCCGTTTTGATCGTTTTGTTGCTGTCAACAAAACGATCGGTAAACACATAAAGAGAATAACGTAATCCTTTTTATCAGCGGAATTGGAGATGACAAATTGGCACCTCCAATTATTCCGTTAATTTATATTTTCATGCAAAATGTCAAGTCTTGCCATTTCTCGCTATTAGCTGTTGAGGAAATTTTTTCCGCCAAATTTCCGCTAAATTTCCGCTAAAATATAATAGGCCTTTTTATCACTCTCTCCAATCCTTTTTATGACCCTTTTACCAACCATATCACTTAAATCATTCCTTGCCGTCCTGGTTGTTGCCCCAAACAACTCAGAATATTCTTTACTCGTTATTTTTTTATTCTTTCGTAAAAACTCTATTGCCTTTTTCTGCCGGTCATTAAGGTTTAAAGTTAAAATGTATTCTTCCGTTAATTTGGATTTTCTTATGGTAACTACAAGGCTTGTCCCCGCATATTCAAAATCGGGATCAGGTAATCCCCATTCTTTACACCACTGGATTATTTTATTTGTACCTGTCCCTACCTCTTCTATATATTTAATCCAGAAAAATTGTTCGGCTATTAAAGGATTAGGCGGCACAGAGTCGTGTTTTTGCTTTAATGTTTCTACTGTCCACCCTTCGGGCAGATTTCCGGGATTCCAGAATTCTATCCTGTCATCGAATATTCTAACCTGGATTTTAGAAACAGACCAATAATCTCTATGCGCTATGGCATTTGCTAAAGATTCCCTGATTACTTTAGGCGGATATTCCCATTTTTCCTGTCGTTCGATTTTGCCGGATTCAATCCATGCCGACATTGATATGTGATCAAAAATAAATTTTTCTACTTCTATTACCTGTTCTATTATGTTTCCATTTATTAATTTCAGGTCAATCATTTTGTCGGTCACATCCAAACCTTTGAACCTTACACATTTAACAGCAGATTGAAGAAAAAAGTCCTGCGGTTTACCAAATAATAGAACAGCAGCATTTGTCAATTTCCCATTTCTGACAAGTTTTAAGCGCATCAGTATTTCTTTAGAGGACAGATTCTCATTTATATCCAAACCTCTTTCCGTTTTCGCCTTTATCACAAAAGCCTTTACCTTCTCCCTGTCTATATCCTTTAATGTAACTCCCTCAATTATATGATTATCAAATCGTACTCTATCTTTATGTTTTTCAAGGATCAATCTTTCATATTCATCTTTACACATTTTCACGGAACAATTACCAACTCTTTTAAATGGCCGGCCAAAAGCAAGCACAAGTTTATCAAGACTTTCATTTACATCAATAACAATAATATTTTTCCCTTTTGCCTTTTCTACAACAATCCTGGGTTGAATTTTCGGGTCTGTATTTTGAGCAATTCTATTAGCAAGTTCTTCCAATGTGCCTTTTACCACTTGAACCCCAATAGCTTCTCCGGTATTAGTAACACCAATAAAAACTTTGCCGCCCTTTGCATTGGAGAAAGCCGCAATAGTTTCTATTATTTCGTTTATTTCCGACAAAGATTGTTTCCACTCGACTTTGGTTGATTCACTGATACCAATTAAATTTTCCAAGGTTTCTCGTGCCATATTTTATCCTATAATTTATTTGACAAATAATTACTACCTGCTTCATTTTTAAACCTATCGAATTCGATAGGTTTAAAATCCAGATTATTTAGTTTTTCCATTTTTATAAATTTGTTACAAATTATGCAATTGTTTCAACTTGGTGACTACTTAGTGCCGACTTAGTGCCAACCTGGTCTGGTGGCTGGGTTCTAGTCCATTACAACGCATTCAATAACCTCATATAATCCTTCATAGATTCATAAACCATGGCAGAAATAAAATTTACAAAAGTTGTATTATCTACAGGTTCAATTTGAGTTTTTCCAATAGCGCTTATATAATAATTTCTCAGAACCGGCGGTATAATAGTAATGACATAGCCGCTCTGCAACAACGCCAGATTCATTAAAAGCCGCGCTGTTCTGCCGTTGCCATCAACAAAGGGATGAATAGTCACAAATTCCTTATGTATTAATGCTGAAAACTCAACAGGATGATATTTCTTTCTCATCAAAGGAATATTATGAGCAAATTTTTTCATGAGGCCGGATAGCTTTGAAGGCGGAGGCGGGATAAATTCTGTCCCTGTGATAATCACTTTTTCCTTCCTGTACTTTCCCGCGTTCTTCTCATCAATACGATAATAAAACAACCTATGCAAATCTAAAATATCCTTTTCAGTTATTTCTTTATTTTTCGCCAGGTTATACAATAAATTATAAGCCTCGCTATGTCCTGTAGCCTCATAATGATCTCTAATGGGTTTGCCTCCTATGGTAATACCGTCTTCCAATACAATCTTTGTTTCTGTTTCCGTTAAAGAATTACCTTCTAAAGCATTACTTGAGTAAGTTAACCCGATACGATAATATTCTTTTAACTGTTTCAATACATTTTGTTCAAGAGGTCTGTGCTTATCTAACTTTTTTTTAAGCTCATCTATTTCTTTTATCCTATTTTCATATAACATATTTCCTCCTTTTTAAATTATCATATCCATTTTATTCATACCCCAATTCCTTCAAACAGTCATTCATTTTTTTCTCTGCTTCATCCCGCTCTTTTTCAAGTTCACGCAATTTAACTAATGCCTCTTTTACATCAATTTTCTGTTCGGGCTCAGTTATATCAACATAACGGCTGATATTAAGATTATGATCATTTTCTCTAATTTCATCAAGTGAAACAATGCGGGAAAATTTATCAACATCTTTATATTCATTGAATACTTTCACTATTTTTTCTATATCTTCATCACGCAGCCTGTTTTGATTTTTGCCTGCTTCGTAATATTCCGAGGCATTGATAAATAAAACTTTATTTTTACGCTCCTTTGGTTTATTGCGGTTTAAAATTAAAACTGCCGCGGGAATACCTGTGCCGTAAAAAAGATTTGGAACCAGCCCTATAATCGCCTCAAAAAAATCCTCTTCTAACAAAGCCTTTCTTATCCTGCCTTCCGATGCACCCCTAAAAAGCACGCCATGAGGCATTACAACTCCAACCATACCATTATTATTTACGATCGCAATCATGTGCTGAACAAACGCATAATCACCTTTTGTTTTAGGCGGAATGCCATAGCGAAATCTGTTAAAACCGTCATTCTCGGCTGCTTCAGTACCCCATCCGTCAAGACTAAAAGGTGGGTTAGCTATTACCCTGTCAAAAAGCACTAATTCTCCGTCTTTAACGAATTTCGGATCGCGGATTACATCACCTTTTTGAATATCCGCGTCAGGGAAATTATGTAAAAGCATATTCATTTTGCATATTGACCACGTTCCAAGATTTTTCTCCTGTCCGCATAGAGAAATATTTTTCGCATTCCCCTTTTTTCTTTCGACATAATGCGCGCATTCAATCAACATACCACCTGAGCCGCAGGTTGGATCACATATACGCATACCCTCTTTTGGTTTTAATACTTCAACAATAAGCTGAACTACTTTTCGAGGAGAAAAAAATTCTCCACCTTTCTTCCCGGCATCATCCGCAAATTTTTCGATCAGGTATTCATAAGCCTGTCCTAGAATATCAGGATCTTCAAGATTTGAATTTTTTAGATCAATTTTAGAAAAATGGTTAATAAGACGGGATAAAACAGAATCACGATTCTTAGCATCTCCAAGTTTATTTGAGTTGAAATCTATATCTGCTAAGACTCCTTCTAATGTAGGATTTTGGTCTTCCAATACTCCACAAGCCTTATTAATCGTATCCCCAATATTTTGAGAAATTTTTCTTATTTCAGTCCACCGGCTGCGTTTAGGAACAAAAAATTGATGTTCGTCCGGGTCATCCTGTGCTATTTTCTGTGCTTCAGATTTTGACACACTCCTTTTTAATTCTCTTTGCTCAATTTTCTCCGCTTCTTCTTCAAAAACATCCGACAGCCGTTTTAGAAAAAGAAAACCGAAAATATAATTTTTATAATCCGACGAATCAATTGAACCGCGTAGAATATCTGCGGCTCCCCATAAATAATTATTTAATTCAGAACTGGTTAGTTTCGCCACAGTAATCCTCCTTATTCATTAACATATCTGTTATGATTTGATTTGTAATTTCTTTTCTTAAATTTGCTGATTCTATATTTAATCGATATTGTTCTTTTGCAATATTAGCAAGGTTAGCTATTTTTTTCTGTAAAGCGAGTGACGGAACCGGAATATTAATCTCCCCAATAGTAGATAAATTTAACACAAGCTGCATCGTTGAAGATGCTATATTAGATAAAAGGGTTCTTTGTCCTTCTTTAGTTTTCAAATATGTAGCTAGAAATATTGGGAGCAATTCATTGGTGAGACGAATGGCAATAAGGTTAGATGTTATTATTGCTTTTGATAAGTTACTTTGAATAACGGCTATTTTTAATTGGGTACCACGGCAGGTTATTATTATATCATCAGGATAAACAATATAGTGTTCAGCATTTTTAAAATTATTTAACGAAAATCTTTTAAGATTATCAATCTTGACTTCATCATCAGTTATATCTTTAATATTTATAACCGATATTCCTTTTTCATCTTCAATTAATTTTGCAATACTATATAATGGAGCACCGCCAAATATCTTTTTTGTAATTAATTTCAAACTTTTCAATATCATTTATTCTCCAACAAATGTTATTTTTGAAAAGTCTATCAGAAAAATTATACCCTGTCAAGTAATAACATCTATTCATTCAAATACTTAATTTTAATATTCGCAATATTAAATTAGTTTAACTAATTAAATATATTGTATAACAAAATCCGCAATATTTTTAAGAATTAATTTTCGGCAGGTAGATTTTAAACTCGGTGACTTTCATTTTAACACTTTCAACATCAATAAAGCCATTATACTGCTTTACTATCCAAAATACCATACCAGTATCAGTAACTGAAAACAAAATATGATTATTATCGTTATTGGCTATACTGTTGTTTTGATTAGCTTTTTCAAATTCTATAAGTTCATGGTCTGTGCTTTGAGAAATAACTTTTTTAATTTTTTCATTCTAACTCTAATTTGCCGTTCAATTAAATTTTGACAATATGCGGATAAATCTATATGTTGTTTATTTATCATGATTTATAACCTTTTAAACACAAAACCCTTATGCCAGGAATAATTTCTTAGCGATTTTGTACCTGATAATAGATAATCAACCGGAACAGATATTAATAAGGATATATGAAGCAGTAAATAATAAAGAGAGTAAGGAATCTTCTGGGAATATAATATCAGGTTATGTTTAACAGGAATAACATCTACAGAAAAACTATCTTCTAATAATGTCCCTGCTTTTTCAATTGCGGTTATATATTCTTTATCACTTCGAATTGATAAAATTTTGCTAAAATATAATTTTTTATAATATTCATCGGGAGCAACTTCTAAAATAAATAATTTGCCATTTTTCTTTACTAATCTTATCAAATTCGATATGCTTTTTTGAAATTCTATTTCATCAACAATATGCTGCAATACTGTAACACAAGTTATAAAATCAAAACTTGAGGATGAAAGGTTAATATCTGCAATTGAAGCATTTATAAAATCAACAGGTCTATTCATTGATTTTTTTGCGATCTTGATCATTTCGCTTGAGATATCCGCTCCTGTGACTATTGCTCCTTTTTCAGCCAGTCTTCCGCTCCATCTTCCTATTCCGCATCCAACATCAAGAATTTTTTTATTCTGAATATTAACAGAAGCAATCATTCTGTTAAAAGCTTTATTATGTATTAAATCGATGTATTTATTGTAAAGATAGGGAGCTCCATAAGAACATATTGCTTTAAATCCCTTATGGGAAGTACCATATTCCCGTGCTCTTTTATTCCAATATGTGTAATTATTTTTTTCAATATCATTATCAAGCATATTTATATCCATCTTCAATTAGTTTCACTCCAAAAATTTTTAAAAAAATGAAATTCAAAAATCCTAAAGTTCTTGGTATTAGCCCCATATATAAGCTATAAAAAGGAAATAATAGAAGAACAAAATAATATTTATTTCTTCTTCTTTTTTCAATAGATATAAGTAAACTATAAGTTATAAACATACAAAAGATATAAAATAATGGAAAAAGATTTGGATTTGTAAAATAATTATCAGAAATCAATCTTATGTGAAGTAAATTATCAAAAAAATTCAAAAAAGATAACATAACAACAAATATAGAAAGTATTCTAAATGGATGTAAAATGACAGATATCAAAATGTTGTAATATATATATTCATAATACGAAAGAACTTTCTTTGGCAATGATTTGAATTCTTTCATCATCATAAAATTAATTTTAAAAAGGGATAAATCCCAGCCCATTCTCTGACGTGTAAGCGAGCTTAATGTTTTTCTCTGTTTTGTTAAAATTGTCAATCTTCCATCATAGTAAATCTGGCCGCCTCTGGTTAGTATTCTTAATGAAGTTTCATAATCTTCACCGTAAACACTAAGGCTGTGTTCGCATAAAACAGATTGCAGAAAAGAACGCTTAAAGATAGCAAACGCACCGGAAATCACACTGAATCCTCCCATTGATTTTTTTGTAAGACTCATTGAAATTTTATATTCAAAATTTTGTAAATATTCTAAAATAGATTCACAGTGTGCGAGGACTCTAACTGCGCATGCATCATATAAAGAGTTCTGAAAATCACACAAAACTTCTTCAAAATCAGATTTTGTTTTATTAAATTCTTTCGAATTTAAATTCAACACCATAGAATCAGGGTCCATTACAATTACTGTTTCTATATTTTCCGGTAATTTTTTTAAACCAGATAGAATACTGTTTGGTTTTTGGCAATTTTTTTTATTGGTGAAAAAAGGAATCCCTTCCTTTTCTAAAAGAATAGCAGTTTCATCAGTAGACATGTCATCTATTACCAATACATTATCATATCCAAAAAAAGCTATATTTTTTTTAAATTCTTCAAAAGCTTTGGAAATATTGTGCACTGCTACCAGAATTTTATAAGGTTTTAACATAAAAGAATATTGTGTTTTTAAATGAAGATACGTTATTTCCCTAACTGAGGTTGGTAAATTTAAATCCCCTTCATGAGAATTTCTCGCTCTGAATATAAGTTTGATAACTAAATCAATGAAATCGATTAATGGAATATATAATCCAACTAATAAAGCCATTACTATTTTTACCATTTGTATTTTAATCCTATTTCAATATTTCTTTGATATGCTGAAATCGGCTTTATACGTTTCTGATAACCAATACCAGCTATTAACCATAAATTCTTTTGTAAATATTTATTCCAATTAACCATATAAGTATCCGCTTTGAACTTCCCTATCTGGTCCACAATAAGATACGATTCTGTATTGTTAATATAACTAAAAGAAAAATCGTGAATAGAATTAGGAATATATCCTATTGAAATAATATAAGAGTTATTTGCATCTCTTGATGTAATATTTTTAAAATCCGTGATTGCATGCAATAACTTAACATTAAAATTTATTTTTATTGATGGATAATATGCCGCTCCCAGAGAAGCAATACGAACATCAGCATTATTAAAATAATTGATTTGTCCACCGATATTTAAAGATATTTTATCAATCAATCTATACATTAATACAGTATCAGAAAATAATTTTGGATATATTTTTTTATTGGATGAAACACCCGCTGTTTCTTGAACAACTATTTTTTCATTTAATTTATATGCACAACCTACTTCTTCTAAACTGTCATCCATTTTAAATTTATTTTGAATAGTAATACCCGCAAATAAAACAATTTTTTTTAAATCATTATAAATTAATGATAAGGATGTTGCCTTAGCATTATCATCGGTAAAAGAATAAGTTCCTAAAGAATAAGTATTTCGAATCTCAAATTTTTCTTCAGCTTTTAATATTCCTGACAATATTAAAAGGTAAACAATAATACAAATTAAATATTTTATTTTTTTTATTAACATTTTTTAGCAACCATAGATAATATTTTATCATTAATAATTTCTTTTGAATTCTCAAATAATGCAGGGTAGACTTCAATAGCTGATAATACATATATTAAAGATCTAAGCCGAGAAGGTAAGTGCTTGATATTGTATTGTTTTGTATAATAATCAATATTTTGCTTCATGCCATCATTAACTTTTAAAAGAAATTTTTGCAATTTTTTTTCCCTGGGCTGAATACTAGTTCCACGCAGTAAACCTTTTTGAGTGCCGTATATATTCGTATATTGATAAGTAATGAGGTTCATTAATTTTTTGTCCTGTGTCATTTTGGACCCGGCAAATGGTATCACTGTTGGATAAATAGAAAATTCACAATCTTTTTCCAGATATTCTATACATTTTTTCAAAGTGCTGATAACATCATTAAAAGTACAATTTGGTGAAGCAAGAATAATATCTATAAACGGCTTTATCCCTGCTTTCAGAGAGTCATTAAGTGTTTTTTCAATACTGCCATATATTTTTTCTTTTAAATATTCATTTAAAATATTTTTTGAAAAAGATTCAACTCCATAACCAATCAGCCTGAATCCGGCTTCTTTCATTAATTCCAAATTTTTCTCATCCAGAAAATCTATTCTGCACGATGCAATAAAAGTTAAATCTTCCGGAATTAATTTTTTTTGTTTATGTCTGATTATATCCTCAAAAATATCCAAACCTCTTTTTTCATCTTTAAGAATAAAGATATCATCCTGAAATATTAAAGTTTTAATTGAAGGATATAATTTAGTGATTTTAGTAATCATTTTTATTATATCATCCGAAGTTAGTCTAACTAATTTTGCTTTTTTACCGTTATTGGCAAAATTTAAAAAATTAGTGTAACTGCAAAAAGCACATTTCATCGGACAATAATTTGATGTCATTAATCTAATGCTATAAATATCGCGATTATATTTCTCTTTATCAGTAAAATTATTTATTTGATTAATATTTCTGATTTTTTCCCAATAAAAATTAAAAGGGATTTCATTATAGGGGATACAAAATGTAGCAGTTCTAAAGTCTTGATAATTCAAAGGTGATGTTGGATTTGTAAAAAATTTTCCTGATTCATTAAAAATTAAACCTGGAATTGTTTTATCTACATATTTTTTCTTTTCTATCGAATTGCAGATATTTAATAAAGGGATTTCGCCTTCTCCCATAACACAAAAATCTAATGGTGAATTGTTTAAAACAGCAGAGTATTCAAAAGTAGCGCCAATCCCGCCGCCAATATAAATCGCATCAGAAAATTTTAATTTTGCAAAATGAATAAGAGAAAGGTCATAGGGTAAAGTGCAGCTTGTTATAGAAAAACCAATAATCATTGGCTTGAAAGCATTAATAGTTAAAGCTAAATCATTATATGGATCTGTATATAAATTAGGATCAAAAACATTGCATTCTATTCCATAATTTCTTAAAAATCCGCATATTCGCCATATTCCCAATGGAGGAGCATTAAATGATAATTCCCCTTTAAAAGGATCATATGGACCAACTAAAAGAACTTTTACCATAAATGAGATCCTCACACAAATAACCAGATTTATACTCAAACTTTGTTTATTCCAAAACAGTAAAGCTATTGTGAAAAATAGTTTCCTCTCCGGATGAATTTACAATTTTAATATTATATTTTCCATTCATAAGCCCCTCAGGGACTGTTACGTTTAGAGTAGAAGTATCAACAAAGTTTACAGGGTCAGCAATAGTTCCCGCACTTAATCTGTGGACTACCTGTAATCCTGAACCCCAATCAGCTACATAAACATAATCGCCTGTAACTGCTATTGCATAAGCTGAATTCACACTTCCAATGGTAATCGGGACTAAAGGATTACGGATATCTATTACCTGCAACCCTGAGTTGAAATCTGCAGCATACGCGTAATTATCTTTAACTCCAATATCATAAACATAACCAGTCATATTAACACTGCTGGCAATAAACGGATTCTCTGAATTGCTTATATCTACTATTTGTATTCCAGAGTTGAAATCTGCCACATAAGCATAATTATTTTCAGCAATTGCAACAGATACAGCATAACCCGGTGTTGTTACACTTCCAGCAAAATATGGAGAATATGGATCACTTATATTTATTATAAATAATCCTGAATTATAATTTGCTATATATGCATAATTATCTTTTAATGCAATACCTAGCGCAACATTTTGAGTATCTGTTTTTCCAGTTATAAATGGTGCAGCTGGATTGCTTATATTTATTATTTGCAATCCTGCCAGCCCATCCGCAATATATGCATAATCATCTGATATCGCAATGTCATAAGCAAAATCAGGAGTATATAAATTACTATTAATTTGCGGATTAAAAGGATTCGTTATATCAATAATCTGTAATCCATAACATCCATCTGATACATATGCATAATTATTATTTATTGCAACACCGTATACGCGTCCCGGTGTATTTATATTTTTTACTATACCAGGATTAAACGGATTATTTATATTTATAATGTTTAATCCAGTAAATCCATCCGCCAAATAAGCATAATTACCTGCTATATTAATTCCATATGTATTGCCGGATATATTTAAATTTCCAATTACACTCGTATTAGCAGGATGTGCAATATCTATAACCTGTAAACCAGAAGAAAAATCTGCGATATACGCATAGCTGTCTTCAATTGCTATATCATATGCATTCCCGGGTGTATCCAGACTGCTTACAATAGCAGGCTTAGACGGACTGGTGATATCGACTACTTTTATTCCATCCCAATTATCAGCAATATAAGCATAATTATCTGCTGTAACCACAGAAATAGCGCCACTTGAAGTAAAAATATCTCCAATAATTTTAGGATTGCAAGGATTTTTCACATCAATTATTTGTAATCCTGAGTTCCAATCAGCAACATATGCAAGATCATTTACAACAGCAGCACAATAAGCTTTACCTGGTGTATCCACACTTCCGATAATATTTGGATTAGCTGGATTGCTAATATCCACTATTTGTAGTCCTGACGATCCATCTGCGACATATGCAAAATTATTTATAACAGTAACACCATAAGCGCTGCCCGGGGTATCTATACCACCAGCAATAACAGGATTAGTTCTATTGGTTATATCTATTATCTTTAATCCGGAGTTCCAATTTGCAACATATATATAATTGCCGTATATGGTAATTCCAATTGCAATATTTTGAATATTAATGATCCCTGCAATATATGGGCTATTCAGATTTGTTATGTCTATTATATGTATGGTTCTGCCATTTGCGATATATAGATAATTATCCTTTACCGCAGCATCATAAGTAAAATGTGAAATTTTAAGTTGTTTAACTTTCCTGGGTTTTTTAGGGTTGCTAATATCTATTATCTGAAGTCCGCTCCATCCGTCAGCCACAAAAGCATAATTTCCACTAATCGCCACATTAATTGCAGAACCTGGAGTATCAACATTACCTGTAATATATGGACCTCCAGCGCTTAAATATACCTTACAGGCAGGATCAAAATTATTACCTTTAATCATTATGGAAGTAATCAAATTGTTGTATCCAGAAACAGGATTAATTGAATTTATAACAGGAGCAGAAGCAAAAATTACACTTTTAAAATATATTATTGAAATTAACAGATAAAGGAAACTAAATTTTCGTTTCATAATTCCTCCTCTTTTTTATTTTTCAAATTATGAAAAAAAATAGAGTTATACTCAGCAAGGTCATAAATTCGCATTTTTTCAGTGAGGATTGGGCATTGAGAGCAAGGCGCGAAGGTGAAAAATAGCCTTACACTATTTCGAACCTGACGAGCGCAGCTATTGATGTCCAAGACCAGCACAAAAATGCGAATTTATGACCTTGTTGAGTATATATAATTTTCAGGAGATGTTTATTATTCAGTGAGACACAAGATGTTTTTAAATAAATTTGTTTTGTTATATACTATTTCTTCTGGAGATTTTTTCTATTAGATAATAACTAATTCATAGAATATCATTAAAAAATAGATTGTCAAGCTAAAAATCAGGGACCAAAACCCGATTTAGAAATTCATAAAATAATTTCATGATAAAAATTTGATACAATTTTTAAAAATATTTTTATTTTTTAAAATTATACATTTAAAATTTATTAAAACTTGATCTCTTTCAAATTTTAACTGTTTTCGCACACACTTCACCTATATTATTTTTAAAACTTAATAATCCTGTATATATTTTTTATGCATCAAAACATAAACTCAATTCATAACATCTTTGTCTGATTTCTTTAAATAATGCTAATTCTCTCATGTCTGTAGCCAATTTTAAAATAACATTTCCAGCATGTTTTACTATATGACCAGCTACTTGAACCATCTTCCATCGAAATGTCGCTATTGTATGTTTTGCCCATGCAAGAGGGCATGATAAACGTTTAAATCCTATAAATAGATTATATGCCATTACTCCTATTCTGAAAAATACTGCATTCGCATAACTTTCACCACATGGCATATATTCCATTCCAAATCCTATTTTTAATTCTTTATTGAAACTCTCTGCTTCTCCTCTTTGGTTGTGCCATGTTAATACTTGATATGTATCTTTTTTTTCCTCTTCCCAGTTTGTTGCTACCGCATGATAAAAATAGTCCTCTTCCTTTTCGAATAAATCTTTTTGCCTCCTTATCTCTCGTTTCACCACCAACCGAAATGATTTTTTTGTTTTATTCATACAATGTACTGTTTCGGCTACTTCATAGCCACACCCTCTCTCCGGCTCTTTCCATTCTTCCTCTTTTATTTTTTCTATCTCTTTTTTTACTGCCTTATCCTGATCTGCTGTCATTGCAAATATTACTTTATCTTCTTCTAATTGATTTATTAGTTCTGCCTGATATGATGCGCTGTCTGCTCTATAATATTTTATCTTTTTCCCTTCCGGCATCCGCTTAACGCATTCTATGTAAAATTCTTTCTGCTCATATGCAGGGGGAACATTCCCTTCCCGAAATTCATCATATATACAAATTTTTGTCTCATACAAAAATCCTAACATCGGCATATATCCTTTATCCCCTTTATATGTGTAAAATGCTTCATATTTTTCACCTGTAATTCCTGTAGCATCTGCATCCAGTGTGTAATCTTTTATGCTATCTCTCTTTAAAATCCTATGATTGATTGTTCCCATTACTTTGTCTAATCCTTTTAAACCAATTTGTTCTGTCTCTTTAGTGCCCATTCTTCTTAACCAGTCTCCTACCGTGTCAGGGTCAGGAATATTTTCTATTTTTATTATTTTCATTAAATTTTTTTCGTGTTCTAATTCCCTTATATCTTCCAGTGTTTTGCCTCCTCCTTCTAACATCAATATCAATGCATCAACAAAAACTGATGGAGCGAATCCCCTGTTACTTCCTGGTTCTGGCAGATATTTATCCACTAAACCTCTTAATCCAATTCCATGGTTGAATTCTGCCATTAATGCCAGCCCACCATGCGCAGTTAATTTTTCTTTTGTAATTTCTATCTTGAATGGTAGTACAGTTTGTTGTATCATATTTTTGCCCTCCTGGGTTTGGAGTTTTTAACCTTGCAGGTGATATTATATATCACCAATTCCCTTTATCCAAGAGGGTTTTGCTTTTTTTTATTTCTCTATCTCTGTTTCTGGGTCAGGGCAACGGGGGCAAACGCATTAAAATTAAATATTAGGAAATGAAGAACCCTGCGGCAGACAGACTGGGTCAAATCAATTTATATTAATTAC
>CAYWFU010000085.1:0-14027 GCA_964457585.1 uncultured bacterium
TCTGTCTTCTGTCTTCTATCCTTAAGATAGTTTACCAGCTTACTAATCGTTACATCATAATCTCCGCCAGTTATACAAAAATCCACATTTGAGTTTTCCATTGATTCAACAGGAAAAAATGAAATGTGATCCCCAACAAGTGCAGTCAAAACCTCAGGGTGGATGCGTTTGTATTCATCAATATATTTCCAATGCTTTTTCAAAATAGGTGCTTTGGTTTCGATAACTATCAGTTCTGGATTGAAAGTATCAAGTTTATTGTTGAATTCTAAATCTGTCATTCTGGCGTTAATTCCATCAAGAAATAGAACATCATTATCAGCTTGTTTCAAAATCGTTGCGGCAGTTGCAGGCACAAGAGGGAAAATTCGAACTTCATTTGAGCTTGAATAGCGGAATTGTCTGTTTTGGCCTAAAAGCGGATATTGATTATTCTTTTTAATTGGAGGATAAATTATCGCAACTTTCATTAAATACAAAACTCCTTTAATTTTACTATTTCTATATCAGATATAACCGGTTTTACATGCTTGATTTTTTGACGTATAAATCCCCAGATAATTCCTGAAGCATAAGAGATGTGCATTACTAGATAAATAATCGGCATAATAAAAAAAACAACAGGTTTTTTTGTTTCAACTGCCCATCCTGCTGCTGAAATAAAAGATAAAAATAAGTATATTATTAAAGGTAAATAATAGCTTAAATTACATAAAAAAGGAAGAGTTAAAAGGTAAAAAAGAAATCCAAGCGGAATAAAAAATTGTATGGTATGCGGATGAATACCTTCAACAAGAGTCTGCTCAATTCTGCCGCGCCCGTAATTAAGATGCTGTTTAATTAACTGTGTAAAATTTTTACGTCTGCTGCGAAAAATAAAAGCTTCAGGATCGTAAATTAATTTATAACCATTTTTTTTAAGTCTATTCATAAATTCATTTTCTTCATTAGGATAAATTGACTCATTCAATCCGCCTATTTTTAGATATACCTCCCGCTTAATACATAGGTTGCATAAAATTAATTCCGTTTCATTGCTTTCCCGTACAAGTCCTGTTTTATGATATCTGGCAGAAACCTTGCCATTGGCAAATTTGGAAGCAAGAGCCATTCCGAAACAATGCTGAATAAAAGTATTATCAGGAGGTGTAAGATTTGGACCTCCTGCCCCGGCTATATTTGAATCGCTTAAGTGTTTAGAAATAATATTAAATAGGTCAGGTGTAATTTCAGAATCATCATCAAAAAAATAAAGCATTTCACCGGTTGCATGTGTAACAGCTTTATTTCTTTGAGCAGAAGGCTGGTCGCCATAAGTAACAATAATTTCTATTTTATCCTGAGGGTAAGTACTTTTTTGCAATGATTTTATAACATGTTCTATTTTACCATTTTTCCTAACGGGAATTATTACGCTAAATCGCATTTATTTTACTCCGAGATCTATTCTGTTCCACCAACAGTAATTTCCGGAATACGTAATGTTGGCTGTCCAACTGCAACGGCGACTGACTGCCCTTTACTACAGGTACCAATCCCATCATCTAATTTCAAATCATTCCCAATCATATCTATTGATTGAAGTATTTTTGGCCCATTACCGATTAAATTTGCTCCACGGATTGGATATGAAATTTTTCCATTTTCTATTAAATAACCTTCAGTTATATTAAAAACAAAATCTCCGGAAACAACATTGACCATTCCACCGCCCAGGCTTTTAACAAATATCCCGTTTTTTGTGCTTTCTATAATTTCATCAGAAGAATAATTTCCGTTTTCAATATAAGTATTTGTCATCCGCGGGACCGGTAAATGCTGATACGATTGACGTCTGCCATTTCCAGTTGATACTGTTTTATCATGTTTTGCTGTCAGGTAATCATACATATATTTTTTTAAAATCCCATTTTCGATCAAAACATTTTTATTTGATGGAGTTCCTTCATCATCAAAACGAAAGGACCCCTGTTTACCGATTATAGTCCCATCGTCTACTAATGTTATTTGCGATGATGCAACCTGCGTGTTAATTTTTCCTGAATATATTGAACTGCTTTTTTGAATATGATCAGCTTCAAGTCCATGTCCGCATGCTTCATGAAACAGAACACCTCCAGGCCCATGAGTTAAAATTACCGGCATAGTTCCAGCCTTAATGGGTTTTGCAGAAAGCATTTTAATTGCTGTTTCAGATGCTTTTTCAGCAATGCTTTCAGGAGTATATTTATCATAAAGCTCCATACCGCAAAAACCTCCGCTCCCAGCCATTCCTATCTGTACAATATTTTCTCGGGATGCAATTACTTGAGTTATGAGTCGTGTATATACACGTTCATCATATACAAGTAATCCATCTGAATTGGTAATACATACATTTTGTAAATAATCATTATAAGCAACAATCACATTTATAATTTCTTTAGAATAATTTGATGCTTTGTTGTAAATTCTTTTACCCAAGTCTATTTTACTTTTTAATAAAACATCCTCAGGTCTAATATTAATTGGAAAATTCAGTGAAGATTTTTTTACAGAGGAAACTGATTGAGAAAATTTTTTTTTCGCCTGTTTGGCTATGCTTGATGCTATTTTTGCGGTTTTTATTATTGTTTCAGGCAGAAGCTCATCTGTATAGGCATAACCTGTAATTTCATCAATAATCACTCTTATCCCAACACCCTTATTTAATCCAACAGCTCCTTCTTCGACTTTACCCTTTTCCAAACGAAAGCGATTACTAACTGTTTCTTCCCAGAAAATTTCAGCAAAGTCGCCACCTTTTTCAAGAGCCGTATCAAGAATTTTATTTAATAAATTTTTATTTATATTTAACAAGTTTTCTCCTGTTTTATAGATTATTATTGAGTATAATTCAGTTTAAAAATAAAGTCAATTTAAAGGCGGATAAGGAAATTTTTTTTTGACAAAAAAAAAAAAAAAAGTTATTTTTAGATTATCTGTAAGTACAAATGAAATGGTAAAATATAAACAGAAAAATATTCCTATCAGAGACAGAAGATACCCTACAGGGTATCTTCATTATTTTAATCTAACAGAAAGGTTGATATTTATGAAAAATGTAATCAGGAAAATTTTTGTTTGCAATTTGGCGGTCGGATTATTAATTTTAAATATTGGAAAAAAATCATATGCTGAACAGGCAAAAAATATTGATTTTAGGAAAAAAATTTTAGGGACTTGGAAAATTGAAGAAAAAATAGATACTGTATTAGCACAAACCAGTTTAACTTTTAAGGAAGATAATCATTTTATTTATATGCTTGAAGAATCAATTGAAGATAAAAAAGCAAATAGCACATCAGAAGGCACATATTCAATTGATGGTTCAATATTAAAATTAAAATATGAATCCTTTAATAATATTCCATTAGACGCAAAAGACAAGCAAAACGAGTCTATTGATATATACATAATTAATGATCTGCTGGGATTTCCTGCGTATGAGGAAATTAAAAATTCAACTGATAATAAAGATAGAATTTATAGTACACATTTTTCATCAAATTCCGCTAATAGTAAATATGGTTTTGAAACAGATGAAAATAGCAAAGAAACAATTACTCTTAAAATGGACAGCACTTTTTCTATTTTGACTGTTACTTTAAAAAAACAAAAAACAATGGGTAAAATTAAAGATGAAGAAGTTAAAATTGAAAAGACAGGTGTTTATAAAGAAAATAAGGAAAGTATAATATTAAATATTTTTAATAGTTCCGTAGATAAAAAAACTTCAAAGCAGAATCCGGAAATTAAAAATATTAAAATAGTTAAAGAAGATAAATTTGTTTTAATAAATCCTTTTAAAAAAATTAAATGAGGACTTGTAGTACGTGTAGATAGAAAATTATATTATTTTTCTTGACTTTAATATGTTTTTAGGTGTATCTTTTTTACGGAAAGGGAAAAAAAGAAAGGGAGGTTATATTAATTAAAAGTTATATTTTAAAATTTTATTTTAATAGTGATTGGAGTGTGTATAATATGACAAATAGTTTGAGTGCTACTTTAGGTGAAAAAATTAAATCTACCCGTCTGGAAAGACGAATTACTTTAGAGGAAGTTGCCAAACAAACGAATTTAACACCCAGCTTTCTTTCTCAAATAGAAAGAAATATTGCATCCCCTTCAGTAGAATCGCTGCGTAAAATTGCTCTGGCTTTAGGAACAAAAGTAAGTTCTTTTTTTGAAGAAAATGAAACTAAAGGAATAGTTTTATTTAAAAAAAAGCATAATCTGAATATTCAAAAAAATTTTCGAGTCCAAACGATCAGATTGATTAATGAAGTCTACAATACAGGAATTCATCCTTTTATAATAATTTTGAATACAACCAAAGGTGAAAAAGATTTACCTGCTTATAATGATGAAGAATTTGGAATGGTTTTGCTAGGAAAAATACTAGTGTCCATGGATGGGACTTCTCATATTTTAGATGAAGGAGATTGCATATATTTAACTTCTCCCAAAAAACATAAAATCGTAAATATTGGGAGTAGTATGGCAGAAGTATTATGGATATATAGCAGCAAATTTTAAATATATATTTTTATTCCCTTTCTGTTTTTATTATTCTAAATAAGCAATAAATAACTATGGAAGAAATAGGAAAAATAATCGAAATCAAAGAAAACACAGCAATTGTAAGGTTTGAAGCAAAGGCTAATTGTGAAGGTTGTAAATTATGCTTGCTGAATGATCAAGAAAAGACTGCTACAATCGAAGTATTAAATACTATTAAAGCCAAAAAAGATGATTTAGTAAAAATAATAATTCCTGAAAAAATGGTATTGTATAGTTCTTTTATAATTTATATAGTCCCTTTGCTTTGCTTGTTTGCAGGATATTTTCTCGGAAAATATTTTTTGAGTTATTTTGTTAGTCAATTGGCTGACAGTGAAGTGACTGGTATAATTGGAAGTTTACTGGGATTATTTATTTCAACTTTTTTTTTATATAGATCTGAAAAAAAAGTTAAAAATAATATTAATTTAATTCCACACATTTCAGAAATTATTCAGCATTAGCTTTTTCTTCCAGATTTTTTTGTACTTTTCTTAAATCTATTCCGTCCGGGCTTATCGCTATTCCTGTTATATTGGATTGACAAGCTATTTCCTGCTTTTTGCTGAAAAGAAAAATAAATGGAGCTTCCCTTAAAATAGTGTTTTCAAGTTCAATATAAATTTCTTTCTTTTTATCATTTTCTTTATTTTCATAAACTGATGAAATAAGATTATCAACAGCAGAATTATTATAAAAACTATAATTCCCAAAATAACCTTTATTTTGAGAAAAGAATAATTGTTTAAAATAATAAAAATTACTATCAGGAAAAAATACATTTGAAAATGAATTTAATATAAATGCCGGAGGAGAAGAGCTTTCCATGCTGGAAATGAATGTTTCCTGATTTGCACTTTCAATTTTTATTTTTATTCCAATATCCATTAAATTTTCTTGAATTTTCAATGCAATAGTTTTAAAAATTTTATCACTGTCAGGATATATTAGTATAAATTGCTGATTAAAATAATCCATTGCTCCATTTTCTTTTAAAATATTTCGTGCTTGCTCCTGATTAAAAGTATAGGGAAAAGAGATTTTACTATATTCTTCAGTATTTTGAGTAATAGGCAGGATGCTTTTTGAAACAGTTATTGCTGGAATATTTTTTATAAAATATTCATAATCTATTGAATAATTTAATGCCTGCCGGATTTTTTCATTATTAAAAGGCGGCACATGGCAGTTAATTGCAATATAATAAATATTGCTAAAGTCAGATTTTATTATATTATTCTCTGCGATTTCAGATTCTTTTCTTTCTTCAATATGATAATAATCAAGTTCTTTTGACAGAAACCTTTGATATTCCAATGTATTATCTTTTATCACACTGTATTTAATTTGATTAATAGAAGCCTGAGAGCCGTAATAATCAGAAAAAGCAGAGAGAATTATTTCATTATCAGTTTGATTGGAAAATTTTAAAGAACCGGTTCCGATAGAATTTTTAAAAACTAATCCTTCGGGTGCTGATACTAAAGATTTATTTGAAAAAATTGAAGTATTAATATGTATTAGTTTATTTAAAAAATCAGGATCCCAATCAATTAAGGAAATTTGCAGAGTATTATCATCAAGAATTTCAAGCCCCTCAAGATCATTTTTCCCATTATATTCTGACACACCTTTTATTGCTTTTAAAAGATATCTGGCACCATATTGTGAACTGTTTAAAATTGCATATTGCCATGAATTTTTAACATCTCTGGCAGTAAAAACATCACCATTATGAAATAATACATTTTTCCTTAAATTAAAAATCCATAGTTTCCCATCTTTTGAAACATTCCATGATTCAGCAAGAGCCGGTGCAAATGTGCCTGTTGAATCCAGATATATCAATCTTTCAAAAATTAAAGAAAGTATTTCTTTTTCTTCTTTTGTTGATGCCTTTACCGGATTATAAGTATTTAAATTATTTTTAATCGCAGCATTGATATTTTTGAATTTCGCTTCTGTTATTGGTTCAGAAGTGGTTATACTATATACCATTGCTCTTAATGATTTAGTTTTATAAAGTTCAGTGTTAATTACAAAAAATATATTTCCGGTTTCAACATTTGCAAACCGTAAATTGATAAAAAAAGCATCTCCTAAATCCAGTAAATTACCCATAATTATTACTTCTGTTTTAAGTTTTTCACCGAGTATTTTCAATATTTTTTCAGGGAAAAAATTATTGCTGTTTGATAAATTTAATTCCATAAGCACTTGATTCACTTTTTTCTTAGGAATTAATTGTAGAGAAGTTGTTTGCGTAACTTTATTTATTATTAAATCATAAAAGATTTGTGTAAAATATTCCTGCTCTTTTTTGGAATTAAAAATCGGTAAAATGGCAATTTTATCCCAGCGTTTTTTTGAATATACTTTATCTCCGGGTTCTATTTGCTTTCCGGGAAGAAGATTGGTAACTTCTGTTATTGAAAGTGTATAGCGCATGGTCTTAATTTTTAGTTCACCGATCTTTTCTTCAATCTTTCCTGCAAATTCACCGCTTACCGGATGTTTTATATCCCTGCTTTCCCTGATAATTTCAAATTCCATATCAAGCATAGCCCCTTGCTTGCGCCCGAGATCAATATAGACTTCGTCATTATTTTTATGAATTACATAACCTGAAAAATTTGGAATAGCATTTGAAATTCTATCTACAATATTCTCAATTATTTCATCCATGCTTTGAACAGATGCGCTTTCTTCCTGATGTTCTTGTGCTGCTACCGGAATATAGTTTAATATTGAGAAAAAGATGATAGATAATATGAACTTTTTTAAATTTGACATTGCTTCCTCTTTATTGTTTCAATAAGTTTAATAAAAGCATCTTGAAATGCCTTAACCCCGTCATCTTGTAATTGCTGACATATTGAATCAAGATTTAATCCTATTTCAGCAAATTGCTTCAAATCTTTTTTCGCTTGTTCAAAGCCATTTTCAATAGTAACAGCAGGATTCCCATGATCAAGAAATGCAATCAAAGTTTCATGCGGAATAGTATTTATGCTTTCCTTTGCTATTAATTCCTGTACATACATTATATCATTATATTCAGGGTTCTTTGTGCTTGTTGATGCCCATAATATGCGTTGTGTGTTGATATCCTTCTTTTTTGAAAAAATTTCTTTATATCTCGCATAAATAACTTTAATATTAGCAATTGCTATCCTGCCGCATAAATTTTTAACAGCAGTTTTTTTATTATCATTTTTTTCTTCACTGGTAATTTTTTTTAATTGATTATCTACACAGGCATCAACTCTGCTTACAAATACACTTGCAACTGAATGAATAGATTTGATATCCTTTTTATTTTTTATCCTGTTATTTAAGCCGGCAATATATGCATTTGCAACAGCTTCATATTGAGAAATAGAAAAAATCAAGGTTGCATTGATATTTATTCCTTCACCAATAAGTTCTTGAATTGCGGAAACACCTTCTTTTGTTGCAGGAATTTTTATCATTATGTTTTTACGATTTAATTTTGCAAAAAGCTGTCTGGCATTTTCTATAGTTTTTTTTATATCATAAGCATATTCCGGAAGAACTTCAATACTGACATAGCCATCTCTTCCTGAAGTTTTTTCATAAATTTCATAAAGAGCGTCTGCTGCCCATGCAACATCCTGTATTGTAAGCTCATTATAAATTTCCAGAGCTGTTTTTTTCTCTGATTTAAGTTTTACTATATCATTATTATATGCATTATTTTTTATAGCTTTTTCAAAAATTGAAGGATTGGTAGTTACACCCATTATTCCCTGAGAAAATAGTTTTTGTAATTCTCCATTTTGAATGATACTTCTATCTATATTATCATACCATGGACTCTGTCCCAATTGCGATAATTTCTGTAAATTATTTTGCATGTAACCTCCTATGATAAATCAGGTTAAGGCTAAGGGCTAGGTTAAGGAAAAGATAAAACCAAAAATCAATATAATGATTTAAATCTTTCCTCAACCTCAACCTTAACCTCAATCTTTAATATTATCTCCTATGAAAATTGGTGGAGCTGGGGGGGATCGAACCCCCGACCCACAGACTGCCAGCCTGTTGCTCTCCCAGCTGAGCTACAGCCCCTATTTATGCCCAATGAATTGAGCAACTACAAGCATATTGCATTGTAGTTGCCCAATTCATTGGGCTTAATTTAATGTATAGGAAATTGAAAATCTAATTAGGCACAAAGGCACAAAGTAGCAAAGGCACAAAGTTTAAAAAGAAAACCAAAAAACCCTGTGCTTTAGAACTGCTTTTACTTTGTGCCTTTGTGCCTCTGTCACTTTATTAAAAATCTTCACCGGTTATTTGTTTTAAAGCAATAACAGCACTCTGGCGTATTGTAGTATTATTTGTATTTTTTAATAAATCTTTTAACGGGTTTTCCGCATCTTTATCTTTAAGTGCAGATAAACCTTCAATAGAAATAATAACTATATCCAGATTTTCATTTTGTAAATTTTTTATAAAAATTGGAGATATTTTTTTGTTCTTTAGATTCTTAAAAAATTTCAAAATTTCTATTTTTTTATCTAAATCATTATAAGCATCAACCATAATAATTAATTTATCTAATGCCGGTTCACCTATAGTAAAAAATATTTTATTTACATTTGAATTAAAGGACTTAAGCTCATCACCTTTAAATACATTTTTTTCCTTTTTGAATAAACGTGTTAACCATGAAGATGAAATATTATGTTTTTCCCATTCTTTATAAACTGGTTTTAGAACAATCTCCCCAAATTTAACAAGAGCAAAGGTTGCTTTTAGTTGAAAAGTTTTATTTTCACTCCCAAGAGTATCTAAAAGTACTGGCAAAGCATTAGCGTCCTTTTGATCTGCTAATATTTCAGCGCAGATAATTCGTATAATCTGTTTTTCATTTTTAAGTCCTTTTATAAGATATGGGACACTTTTTTCCTGGTTCTTATTAACAATTTCTTTTGTAATATAAATTATTATATTTTCAGAAGAATCAAGGTTATCAATTAAATGTGAAAGTATTTCAACATCCATTTTTTTTATAATAATAACTGCTTCATTAACCAGTTCTTTATTCTTTTTATCTATTATTATTTTAATTAATTCAGGAGCCGCTGGAACACCGATTTGAGACAATATTATAGATACTTCATTTTTAATTGAATCATCTTTATTGTTTAAGTTATTAATAAGTATTGGTGTAATATCACTTCCAAATCCAGTTAAAATTTCTCTGAAAAGGGTTTTTGTTTCTGGTGTCTGTTTTTTATTTAAACAAGTTTTAATATAAAATTCAGCATTCTTTTTAATTATAATTGATTTTATAGTCTGCTTAGCAGCTTCCTGTATTTTTGGATCTTTATCTTTTAATAAGTTAAATAAAAATGGTATTGATTCAGCATTACGAAGTTCAGCGAGACTATTAAGAGCTGAAATGGTAAGGTCAAAATCATCGATTTGAAGAATATTTATAAAATAAGCAGCATTTTTTTGTTCTTTTATTGTGTTTGCTATAAACATACGCTCATCTTTATCTCCTTTAAGAGTAATAAAAGCCAATGCATTCATATCACCAATAAGAACTAAAATTTTTATAATTCTTTTTTTGATTTCAACTGTTCCTGTTTTGTAAGTATCCATAATTGGATTAATATAATTGTTTTGTTTTATTAAAACTTCAGAAATACTGCCTAGAAAATGTTCGCTTTCATCTTTTTTAACATATTCAATAATATAAGGAACTGCTTTATCTGGCATGCGCCTAAGACTATATATTGCCATAATACGGAATTTAATATCATTAAAATTAAATGCTTCTATATAAAAAGGAATAAAATTTGGAGAATTTATATCACTTATAATATCAAACATAAGATATCTAATTTGAATATCTTCTGATGGGTCATTAGCAATATTATGAATAGTTTCAAAATTATTCGTAATAAAATTTATAGCATCATCCGATCGTTCGCTAAAAACATCTTCTCTTATAAATATTGGAAATTCTCCTAGTATCCTTGGAACAACCGGTTTCTTATCATGCTCACAGGAGCAATTTGGTTTTAGCGCACCTTTTTGTCTGAATACATTAATAATAGCAACAAATGCTTCTTTGGTGCCAATCATTTTTAATGAAAGCGCTGCTCCTCTTTTAACATCAATATCTTCATCCTTTTCGAGCATTTTTTTTGCTAACTTATCGAGGACTTCTGAGTTTTGTGAATTACCAAAATTACTTGCCACATTTCTGCGTACTTCAACATCTTCATCATCAAGCATTTTAAGTAGTATTTTTGTAGATTCAGGTTTATTTATTTTATTTAAAATTCCAGAAATACTTCGTCTAAAATTAACATTTGGAGAATTTTCAAGCTTCTTTTGTATATATGGAAGTATAACTTCTCCTTTTTCTTTTAATGTTAGAATTATATTAGTTCTCAAAAAGTTATTATCCATTGATAAACCTTCAATAAGTACTGGAATAACAGCATCATCCTTTATTTTACCTAGTAATGTAATGGCATAATCTTTAATAGGATTTTTTATTTCAGGATTTTTTATAATTTGGGATAGATAATCAATGGAAGGCTTCCCGATTTTTTCTATTACTTGCCCTGCATTTTTTCGTAACAAAATATTAGAATCCCCAAGAGCAAAAAATAATTCAGGGATAAGTGCCTGTTCATTTTTTTCAACCAATTGATCAATTGCTGATTTTGATTTATCTTTATTCCCTAGATCTTTAATTAAATCAATTATTTCATTATCTGATGCATAGGATAAAGTTGAAATAAAAAGAAACACAAAAAATAAATAAAAATTTTTTTTAAAACCTGTTTTACTCATATTTTACTCCTTTACTAATTAATAGATATACACTATTTTATATCAGTTTTTATGGTTTTAGCAAATACTAAAACCTGTATTTTTTCACTTCCTTCTTTTAAAAGAATTTTACTGCATTCATTAACAGTCGCACCTGTAGTGCTTACATCATCGATTAAAAGTATTTTTTTATTTTTAATTAATTGAGGTTTATTCAGAGCAAAAGCATTTTTTATGTTTTTTTTTCGAATATTTTTATCAAGATTGCTCTGGCTTATTGTATCTTTTTTTCTGAATAAAATATCGGTTTTGTAAGGTATATTAGTATATTCAGAAATATATTCAGCTAATAATTCAGATTGATTAAAACCCCTTTCTCGCTTTTTTCTTGTATGTAAGGGGACAGGTAAAATAAAATCTATTTCTTTTAAATTCAACCCCGGATAATTAATACGAGCTGCTTCCAGCATAAAAAAAGCTAAATCCTGCGCTAAAAAATATTTTTTCCCATATTTAAAAGCATGGATTAACGTCATTGTTATTTCATTATTATATTCTAAAGCAGCATATAAGGAGTAATATTTAGGCTTATTTTTCTGGCAGTCACTGCATATTCTATGATACTCAGTTTTTAAATGAAATGGTGTACCGCAAATATTACAATATGGAGGTGCTATTTTTTTTATTTTAGAATAACAATTCGAACAAAGATTTAATCCAGAATAATCCTTCCCTATAATACTTTTGCAATTAATGCAATTTCGAGGTAAAATAAAATTTAATATATTAGCAAAAAAATTATTGGTATATTTTATGATATTTTTATTATTCATATCATCTTGAATATAAAATCACATTTTATACTCAGCGAGGTCATAAATTCGCATTTTTTCGGTGAGGATTGAGCATCGAGAGCAAGGCGCGAAGGTGAGAAATAGCCTGCACTATTTCGAACCTGAGCAACGCAGCTATCGATGTTCAAGACCAGCGCAAAAATGCGAATTTATGATCTCGCTGAGTATGTTAGCAATCTTTGGTAATATAAACAATAAATATTTTAAAGTCAAGAAAATCCGTAAATTAAAAAATAATTAGATTTTTGATATTAATTGATTTTTTCTTTATTAATTATAATTCTCTCTTGGAACGATATAATGCCTTATCAGCGTGGGTAATAAGATCATCTATTTCATCGCCATGTTCTGGGCAGGCGGATATACCGAATCAATCATCAGGATAGAAAAATATTCATTATACCGGAAATAACGCTGAATTTGTTCATTGGCTCGGGCAATAAAATAGTTTTTTCGGTAAACTTTAGTTAAATCATCGGTGATTGATTGGGTGAATAAGCGGGCATTAACAACTGCTACCGATATATGATTGGAAATCACAATTATTGTCCTTTTTTCATTTTCGAGAAATTGTTTATGTTTTTGTTTGCTGACGAAAACAAATCCAAAGGGTGGTTCATTTTCGATATAAAGAGGAACAAACATATATATTCATTGTTTTACTTAATTGTTCAACAATAAAGTAGAGAGAATTAATCTTGTTATTTTTTTGTTTAATCTCTTCTATAAATTTATTTAAATCAAAAGGTGTATAATAATATTGATAGGTAAAATCTTTCATTAATATTCGACTAAATTTTGAGCCATGGGGATTATGGCATGCGATACAATTCCCTTGTCTTATCGGCTCATGAACAAATTTATCTTTAAGATAAAAATCTATATTTTTATAACAAATACTGATATATAATTCAACGCCCTTTTTCAATAAATAATATCTATTATCTGTGTCATGAATCCTATGGCAGGCACTGCATTTACCTTCAGCCACCTAGCAAAGCGATGGAGCGAAAGCTCAGCTCGCCATTAGGCGGGGCGGCTTTTTGCCCCGCCTAACGCCAGAAATAAGCCGCGCCGCTATGCAGCGTCGGCTTAATTGAATTGTTATGATTTTCTATTTATATCTTTATTTGAAAACCGGTCTTAAAAAGTTGCGTTCATAACTTATTATGCACTTAGTTTCTTTTGCATATTTAAATGCAGATTGACATTCCGAATCTTCATTTATTTTATGTCTGTATTTTTCATATTCTAATAAACTTGGAAAACTAAACAAAGCTATTGCTATATTATTTGCACCTTCGTGAGGTAAAAAATATCCATGGTGCGTGCCGCCGAATTTATTTACTAAAGGTATCCACATTTTTGCATAATTTTCAAATTCATCTACCTTGTAAGGGTCTATTACATATCGAAGGTAACAGGTAATCATTTTTATTCTCCATTTTTTTAATTTATTTTAGTCATAACAGCCTCGTTGAGTGATTAGTTATGTTATTATTTTATAAAAATATCTATAATAAATTTAATAAGCCAAATTAATAGTAATATACGAGCCAAAATACTAAGTACAGCTCCACAGAATTAAGTCTACAAAATCTATATCCTCGATAAACCATGTCGGGGATGACATGCAGGAGGTTGTGTCATTCTCGACATTATTCATAGTTTTCAATCACCGAGTAGGTCGGGGGACTTACGTCCCCGTCGCCCTCTAAGAACTGTGCAAGCAAGTTTCCCTGCACACAGCTCAAGCACTTATAAAAT
>CAYWFU010000086.1:0-14006 GCA_964457585.1 uncultured bacterium
AAGATACCGCTAAAACAAAAGGAGCTTATCGCTTCTTTAAAAATGAATCTGTTAACCCTAGAAAAGATCTAAACATAAATCAAATCACAACTTACTTCCTATCGAAGAAAAAGAAAGTTCTAGATGGTTGAAATCTTTAGAAAACACAAAAAATGTGATATCGAATAAAAAAATTAATATCATAACAGTTTGCGACCGCGAAGCCGATATATATGATTTTTTTTATCTTTCCAAAGAGATACAATCTTCAGTATTGCTTCGAGCAAATCATAATAGAACAATTAATAAGGAATCAACTTATTCAGAAAATGAAAGGGTAAAAAAATGAAAAAAAGTATTATCGTAGTATTTAGTTTCTTGTTATTTACTCAGAGCAATATTTTTGCAATGGATTGCTGTACAAAAAATGAAGGGCATAGCGATTGCACTGATTCAGAACATAAGGAAATGAAGATGGCAAAAAGTGATCACAGCGGACATAGTGGCCATAGTGATAGCGATTCAAAGCATAAGAAAATTGAGATAATAAAGAAAGATGCAAGGGATACATCTTCACAAAAAGCGGAAAATGTAGATAATACCATATGTCCTGTTACCGGCGAAAAAATTGATAAAAAGACCAAAGCCACTTATGAGTATAAAGGAAAAATTTATAATTTCTGCTGCTCAGCATGTATCTCTGAATTCAAAAAAGATCCCGAAAAATTTATTAAAAAAATAGAAGAAGAAAACAAAAAAAAGGGAAAGTGATAGACCCCAGGTTTGCAGCATGGAAATTAACCCCCAGGATGTGGAATACACATTTAAATCCTCTCCCAATTCAAGGTTTATCTGAAAGTGCCAAGAATACTTTCTGGTAGAGACGCAAAATTTTGCATCTCTACAGGATGAATTGGCACAAATATAAATAAAATCTCTGAAAGGTAAATAATTATTATAATTAGTGCCTTTGGCACTCCCAGATAAATAATTCCTATCAGAGACAAAAGATACCTCGCAGCAAGCTGCGAGGTATCTTCATTTATTTAAAATATTTTATCTTTTAATTGCATATTTTAAAATACCATTTCTATTATCATAATAACTTATTTGCGGACGGTTATATCTATCAATTTTTATTGATGTTTGCCATGCTAAGGTTGAAGTTGTATCAAGGGTTTCTATGCTTGAACCAACACTAAGCATTGACCAGCATTTGACTGCTCTTTTATATGGATTATAATAACTGATTTTTGGTCTGCCAGATTGATCCAATGCAAGAGACGTAAAATAACCGCTTGTATCAAATGTCATTGAGTTCCAGGCTCTATAAGTTGTATTATATTTAGCATATTTAACCATTTTACCAACATTTGTGCAATACCCTATATGCGGATTGCCATTGCGATCTAACGCTATAGAAGGAAATAATCCTCCAACTTTATCAACAGTTTGTATCTGCCATGTTGAATCAAGCTTTTTAGCCTATTTTAAATCATCATTTGTATAGTCATAATAAGCTATATGCGGTTTACCTTTTGAATCTATAGCAATAGATGTATATCTGCATTTTGTATCTGCCATGCTGCCATTGTTTTTGATGTTATTGCAAAAAAAAGACCTATAAAAACTGCAAACAGTAAATTTATAATTTTTGTTTTATTGTATCTCATTTTTTCTCCTATTCTAGAAATAATAACATAATAAAAATTTAATTTATTCACCTACTTTAATCGATAATCCTCACCACCTTTTAGAATTAATTAGTATTTACAGATAATTATCAGTAATAGTAGCTGCAAAAGTCTGGAATTTTAAAGTCATTCTCTTGTTTGACTCTTGCAATTACCCCCAGGTTTAAAAATAATCATGATATTTCTATTTTGTATATAGTCCGTAATTTTATTTTTGGTTTCAATTCGATGTGTAAAAATCCATTTTAAAATCGAAAATTTCTTGACATCTCTATTCTTATATATATTATATACCTGTAGTTGATTGCCTATGGCTTTGTTGTTAAAATAGGTATGGCACAATAAGGTGAACATGAGATCATAAAAAAAGTAAACGGCTTTAAATATCCTCTAAAAATTGTTATTTCCGTGGAAAATGATATAATAACAGTAATAACTAATTATCCTCTTAAGAAAGGTATAAAGATATGAAAATAAATTATGATAATGAAGCTGATGCTATCTATATAAAATTAAGCAATCAAAAACCAGAAGGGGTGATTGAAATTTCTGAAGGTGTTAATCTGGACACAACTTCTGATGATAAAATAGTTGGGATAGAAATACTCAATGCTTCTAAAAGAATAGATATTAAGACAATTTTTTCTTATAAACTGGAACTGGATAAAAAATTATCGTTCCAAAAAATTGCATAATAGCAGCCGCTCATGCAGCATTGCAGAGATGCTTCTTGGTAATATTAAAAAGGATATTTGATTCAATGGATGAAAATATTTATGTAATAGGGCACAAAAATCCTGACACGGATTCAATTTGTGCCGCAATTAGTTATGCTTCGCTTAAAACACTTAAGGAAGAAAAAAATATAATTCCTGCAAGAGCAGGAAATATAAATGCTCAAACAGAATTTGTTTTAAACTATTTTGGAATTCCATCACCATTTTTCCTATCTGATATGGTACCAAAAGTTAGCAATGTGATGACCAGAAATGTTTTATTTTACGATAGAGATACCTCTTTGCAGGAAATACTACAGGTAATGGAAAATAAAAAAATCAGATTAGTTCCATTAATAGATGAGCATGAAAACTATTGCGGAATGGTAAGTTTATTTGATATTGCGCATGAATTCTGCAAGGAGGCAAATCCTGAAACCTGTCGTGAGGTTTTTACTTCAATTAAACATATACATCAAGCTCTTAATGGCAAATTATTAAATAAAGATAAAAATTATGAAGATATTTTTCATGGAGTATTTCTTGTGGGAGCAATGGAAGATATATCTTTCAGAAAAATATTAGATATGGAAAAAGCTGAAGATTGCATAGTTATTACCGGCGATAGAATTGAACTTCAGAAATCTGCAATAAAAAAAGGAGTTAAATTATTAATTATAACCGGCGGATTACAGGTTTCTGATGAAATTTGTAAATTAGCGCAGATGAATAAAATTAATTTATTAATATCACCGTATGATACTGCCACTACAGTAAGTTTAGTCAGATTGAGCACCCCGGCTTACAGAGTTGCTCAAAATTACGATGGATACCTTAATATGGATGAGCATCTCGAAGAAGCTCGAATGAAAATCATTAAAGCATATAATCGAGGAATGGCTGTGCTTGATGAAGAAAAAAAAATAGTCGGAATAGCTACTATGGTAGATCTTCTAAAATTTACAAAATCTAAAATTATTCTTGTTGATCATAATGAAATTTCTCAAGCTGTAACAGGTGCTGAACATGCCGAAATAATTGAAATCATTGACCATCATCGTCTGTCAAATCCGCAAACAATTCATCCTATATTCTTTCTTAATAATCCTGTTGGCAGTACCTGTACATTAATAGCTAGATTTTATTTTGAATCACAGATTACACCTGATTCCAAAATAGCGGGCATTTTATTATCAGGAATAATTTCAGACACCCTTAATCTAAAATCTCCAACAACTACTAATCATGATGTTGAAATGATCAAAAAGCTAAACGAAATAGCCAAATTGGATTTACCAGTATATAGCAGTCAAATGTTGACTGCCGGTATAAATCTTAGCGGACGCACACCTGAAGAAATTATTTATAATGATTTTAAAGAATATACAGATGGAAAAATATTTTTTGGTGTAGGACAGTCAGAAATGATTGGTTTTTCTGAATTTAATAATATAAAATCTCAATTAATAGATAAAATAAAAAAAATAAAGGTGAACAAAGGATATAACTTTGTTGCGCTTTTAGCTACCGATATTGCTACTTCTAATAGCTTGCTTATTTTTGACGGATCACCAAATCTATGTCATTTATTAGGATATCCAATAGTTGAACCTAATGTGGCTGAATTAAAAGGAGTTTTATCTCGCAAGAAGCAATTACTTCCTCATTTATTAAACATATTTAAAGATGTGAAACCAAATTAAATTTTTTTAAAAAAAGTACTTGATTTTAATTTTATTATATTGTATATTCCTATTTACCTGTTAGCACTCACAAAAGGTGAGTGCTAACAAAAAAATTTTCAAAAGACATAGAAAGGAGGGATGAAGAATATGGCAATAAAACCTCTGTTTGATAGAGTACTAATAAAACCTCTTGAAGAAAAAGAGCAGATAAAAGGCGGAATTATTATTCCTGATACTGTAAAAGAAAAGCCGCAGGAGGGCGAAGTAAAAGCTGTTGGTACTGGAAAAGTATTAGAAAACGGACAAAAACAGGCATTTCAGATAAAAGCTGGCGATAAAGTTCTTTTTGGAAAATATTCCGGCACAGAAGTTAAAATTGATGATGTAGATTATTTAATTATGAGAGAAGAAGATATTTTAGGAATTATTTCATAATGCTGAAACTCAGCTAACATTAAAATATAACGAAAGGAAGTTGATAACATGGCAAAACAGTTGATGTTTGACGAAGAGGGGCGACGTGCCTTACTGCGTGGTGTTGATCAGTTAGCCAATGCAGTAAAGATTACGTTAGGACCTAAGGGCCGAAATGTGGTTCTTGATAAAAAATTTGGGTCACCAACAATAACCAATGACGGTGTTACTATAGCAAAAGAAATTGAATTAAAAGATCCTTATGAAAACATGGGCGCTCAGCTTGTAAAAGAAGTTGCGACAAAAACTCATGATGTTGCCGGAGATGGTACTACAACTGGAACACTTCTTTCTCAGGCTATAATCAGAGAAGGATTAAAAAATGTTACAGCAGGCGCAAATCCAATGGTTTTAAAAAGAGGTATAGAAAAAGCTGTTGATGCAGTTGTAAAAGAAATCAAAAAAATCAGCACTAATATTAAAAACAAAGAAGAAATCGCTCAGGTTGCAATCATTTCTTCAAATAACGATACTATAATCGGCAATTTAATTGCTCAGGCAATGGAAAAAGTCGGTAAAGATGGAGTTATTACTGTTGAAGAAGCAAAAAGCATGGAAACCACTCTGGATGTTGTTGAAGGAATGGAATTTGATAAGGGTTATGTCTCACCTTATATGATTACTGACGCAGAAAGAATGGAAGCTGTGCTTAAGGATCCTTACATACTTATTTATGATAAAAAAATTACTTCAATGAAGGATCTGCTCCCAATTCTGGAACAGATAGCAAGAACAGGCAAAGCTTTATTGATAATTACCGAAGATGTTGAAGGTGAAGCATTAGCAACATTAGTTGTCAATAAATTGCGTGGAACACTTAATTGTGTTGCAGTAAAAGCTCCTGGTTTTGGCGACCGCAGAAAATCAATGCTGGAAGATATCGCTATTCTTACCGGCGGACAGGTAATTTCTGAAGAAGTTGGACGTAAACTTGAAAGCGCTACAATTGCTATGCTTGGACAGGCAAAAACAGTTACAGTTGACAAGGATTATACAACTATTGTAGAAGGCGCTGGAAATAAAGATGCTATTAAGAAACGAATAGCTCAAATCCGACGTCAAATTGATGAAACAACTTCAGATTATGATAAAGAGAAACTGCAGGAACGTCTTGCTAAATTAGCCGGCGGAGTTGCAGTAATAAATGTCGGCGCTGCAACTGAAACTGAAATGAAAGAGAAAAAAGCTCGTGTAGAAGATGCGCTGGCAGCTACCAGAGCCGCAGTAGAAGAAGGTATTGTTCCTGGCGGCGGTGTTACTTTATTACGCTGCATTAAAGCTCTTGATGATTTAAAACTTGCAGGTGATGAAGCAACAGGTGTAAACATTATAAAACGTTCTCTTGAAGAACCAGTAAGACAAATCGCAACAAATGCCGGCAAAGATGGTTCTGTAGTAGTAGAACGATTAAAAAATGAAAAAGATCTTAATGTTGGTTATGATGCAGCAAATGATACATATACAGATATGTTAAAAGCTGGAATTATTGATCCAACTAAAGTAACTCGCTATGCGTTACAGAATGCTGCAAGTATCGCTGCTTTATTATTAACAACAGAAGTACTTGTTACAGATATTCCGGAAGAAAAACCAGCTATGCCTCAGATGCCTCCGGGCGGTGGAATGGGTGGAATGTATTAATCTAAGTATTAAAAAGAAGAACCCTGTGGCTCTGCCACAGGGTTCTTCTTTGTATTATTAACACAAAACATAACAATTTAATACTATTTAATGTGATTTAACATCCATTTTAGTCCTCCGAGATAAATTTTCCAATTAATATCCATGAAATATGATGATGAATGATCCCTGATGTATGATGCTCATCATATTTATGTTCATGCAATTTTTCTATTTTTAAAAAATTAAAATTTTTTTCTAATTCTTTTTTATTTGTAAAATGGACATATTTTTCATTTTTAAATGAATCAGATTCATCTGGATCAGGTTCTCCTTTTCCATATTCTTCAGGATCGTTTATTGAAATAGCATTAATAAATAATAAACCATTATTTTTTAAAATGTTTCTAATTTTTCTTATTAGTTTTATTCTTTCATGTTTTTCCAGTAAATGATATAAATTTGAAATGAATATTACATCATATTTATTATCGTTTATTTCTTCAAAACCACAGTGTTTAAAATTTATATTTTTAAATTTATTTCTATTTGCAATATCAATAGCAATACTGGAATTATCAATAGCCAGGATTTTACAATTTAGTTGTTCTTTTAGAAATAGTTCATCACGTCCATAACCACAACCAATATTTAATATTTTAAGTTCTTTATTATCCCAGCTAGAATCTTTTAAATATTTCATCATAATTACAGCAAGTTCACTGGGTTTATCATTCCAGATTTTACCTTTTGTTTTATAATCTTCATCCCATGAAACAGGTTTTATTGAATTCCCGGTATTTTTATTAATCAATTTTTTCACAGCATTCCCCAACTGTTTTATACCTTCCTCGATTGTTTTTTCATTTGCATTTGAATAATTAAGCCGTAAAGTGTTTTTCCCTTCATTGTTTACATAAAATAAGGAATTTGATGAAAAACAGGATTGTAAATAGAAAAAGCTTGTATTGCACCAAGATAACCGGGTTTTTCAATTATACAATGATCTTTTTCATTTAAAAAAGTTTTCCCGATTAAATCAAGTCCCTGCTGAGAGCCATTTGTTATAAGGATTTCATCAGGAGATACATGTAATCCCTTTTATATTTTACTCCCTATTTTTTAGCGGCATGATAGTATTATACCATAAATTGTATTTATTGTATTATCAACATGATCAAAAATATGATATAGTATTTCCCATTCAGTACACTAACTGAACTTACCAGGGAGAAGCACTATGATGCGATCATTTATTATTGTCCTGATGATTATCACTTTTTTCGTAGCAGCCCGCGCCGAGGATCATGTTCCGCAGCGCAAGATGTCGATCACCATCTCGCCCTTTCATCTCCTTAACCCTGTCCTCCACGTAACGGGTGAGCTGCGGCTCGCCAATAAAATCAGCGCTGCCGCGATTTTGGGAGGAGGTATGATCTCCGAGGAGAACAAGAGCTACGGTACATGGGAAGTGGGCGGCCAATTCCGTTACTACCTGTTTGGATCATTCACCCATGGCCTGATGTTGGGCGTTGACACCGGTTACATTCACGTTGACGGCAAACTTGACTTCCCCGTGGATTATAACGTCGGAGTACGAGCGGGGATATTCGTAGGGTATAAGATCACAACGAAGACCGGCTTCACCTTTGAAATGCAAATTGGACCGCAATACGTCCGTGAGAGCGCGAACAACACCGAATTGCAAACACTGGAGAACCTCAAAATCGGCCAGTCATTCTAGAACGCCACAGCACAGGCTTTTCTTCTGCTTACATTGCAGGATTTAAATACTCCATTGCATTAAGTGTATTGTTTCACCATTAGTTCCATATCTAGTGTAATTCTCATATAAAGTTATAAACTTATAGCTGAACTGAACGCTGACAAAAATATATTAAAACAATCGCGGAATTTTTAGAAATTTTAATAGGTTTATCTTTTTTAGATATTTTTCGCCTTCATCCTCATTTATTATTTTGACATCTGTACCTGGTTTAATTTTATCCAGAATAATTGATTGTTTAACATAATACTTTTCACCTGCTACAAGATTAAGTTCCAGATTTGTTGTATTTCCTGCAATAGTTTTTAAAACATGGTATCCAGGTGTAGTATAAAAATAGAAATATGTTTTTCCTTTTGTAAGCCCGGCAGGTTTATCATCTAAATACACTTTGAATGGTACCATAAAACCAATGTAAGAAGGTCGAATTACATATATTAATGCTTTGTCTTCTATGATATTTGGACGAACTGGAGTTTCATCAATAATATATGCAAATTTGCTCCCGCATCCGCTTATCAATATTATTGTGATAAATGATATAATATATTTTATTATTTTATTTTTCATGACAAACACCTCATTTCTTAATATACTCATCCATGTTAAATAATAGCATATATTTATCTTAAAAGCAGAATACTTACTTATTATTAAGCTCTTCATATATTTCAATCATTTGTCTTGCTGTTTTATCCCATGTAAATAGTTTTGATCTTTCCATTCCTCTCATTGAATACTCTTCTCTTAATTTCACATTTGAAAGAAACTGATCCATTGCATGTGCCAGTTCCTTTACGTTTCTGGGTTCAACCAGAATTGCGGCATCCCCTACTATTTCAGGTATAGCTGATATGTTTGATGTAATAACCGGCAGACCGCATGCCATTGCTTCAATAGGTGTTAAGCCAAATCCTTCATATGAAGATGGGGATACAAATATGTCAGCAAGATTATAATAAATTGGTAAATCTTCTTCTGGAACTACACCAGTAAAATGTACAAAATTTTCTAAATTTAATTCTTTAACCAGTTTATCAAGGTCATTTGCCAGCCATCCCTGTCTGCCGACTATTAACAGATGTTGAGGAATTTTTTTATTTTTTTTAAGTTCGTTGAATGCACGAATAATTATGTCAATATTTTTACGCGGTTGAATTGTGCCAACATAAAGAATAAAATTTCTGGGTAATCTTTTTTTCATGCGAAACTCATCAAGGATATATGAATCAAGTACTGGCTGATATATCTCTGAGCGGCCGCTGTACACTAATCTGATTTTTTTTTCATCCGCACCTGTCAAGCGAATTATATCTTTTCTCGACAACTCAGAGCATGTAATTATTACTGATGCATGTTTGACCGCATGCTTAATATGAAGCTGAAGATGCATACATTGCAATTTTGAGAATGATTCCGGGAATATGAATGGCGCCATATCAGGAATTGTAACTACTGTTTTGCATAATGTTAATATAGGAACAACATTTTTTGTATGATGTATAACATCCACTGAATGCACAAATGTATGAAAAGGAAGTTTTATATGATCCCAGAATATAATTCGATAAGGTGAAGGTAGTTCTATTTGAACCGGTCTTATATTTGGTAATAATGGAATTTCTTTCGCGATATCTGTAAAAACATAATATTCATTTTTTCTATCTATCATAGAAATTTCTTTTAATATATTAATAATAGTTACTTTTGGCCCGCCTAAAGTACTCATTATTGCAACAATACCAATACGCATTTTTTTCTCCATTATCTGAGGATTAATAATCAGATTTTATTCCATAAAAAAATAATCCAAAAGCTATTTTATGAGATTCAGGATTTTTACTTAAAATATAATCCAGATATTTTATTGGAAATGCAATTACTAATGCAAATGCTTTTAATATTGCATATATATATTTATTATTTGTAAAGGAAAATAGCGTTACCCATTCAGAAAAAATTGCCAATAATGCTGAGCTGGGACCTACGCATACTCCGCTTTCAATTTTTTTAAAATCTGAAAATAAATTCTCTATACCTTGCAATGTATATCTCTGATAATCTGATGGATATCCATGATAATGCTGGAGAAAAGGGATTTCAACATATATTTCCCCGCCTTTTTTTAATACCCGATACATTTCTTTTATGACTTCTTTTGGATTTTTAACATGCTCTAAAACAGCAATATTTAATACACCATCAAAGGAATTGTCCTGAAATGGCATAATACTTCCATCTCCAACAACATTTACATTCGGAAATATACCTATATCAATATTTAGTACATTATCACCTAATTTTTTAGTGCCTGAGCCAATATTCAGAATTAATTTATTTTTATTGGTCACCATTAATTTCATTGGCTGATCTGTATTCAGATGCAATGAGCTTGTAAATATTTTTTTGAATTTTGGCTTAATGAATGAATAAAATCCTTTACTTTCATAATCATCGATCATCTCAAGCGCTGATTTATTTTCTAGATTTGCTTTAATTTCAATCTGCTGTTTTTTATTAAGCATAATCGGGATATTATTATATATTTCAAAAGTCAAATTACAGGTTTCACATATGAGAATTTCATTTTTTTTCAATATTTTAGTTTTGCAATTTGGGCATGCCAATAAATTGATAATTTTATCTTGTTGCATTAATTTCCTTCATATATTTAATCAAATTCCCCTATTTTGATAATTTTTCTTGGATAAATTGATTGGGTTTTGGAATTCTTTTTTATTATTATAATATTTCCTTTTTGATTACTGTATGGCAATGAATATTCTTTGATTTCTGCCAATTCGCATCCTAATTTTTGAATAGCATTTTTACTTTTATCAATTTCAGCTTTTATCTCTTTTCCTTTTAGAAAAACTGCTATACCGCCAATTTTCAGAAACGGGATACTCATCTCAAGCAATAAACGCATCTCTCCAAATGCACGCGAGGTAACTACATTATAACTTTCCCTGTATTCAGTATTATGAGCAATTTTTTCTGCCCGTTCAGATAAAATTTCAACTTGTTCTAATTTTAAAGTATTTCTAACTTGTGTTAAAAAATAACTCTTTTTTTTATTTGCTTCTATCAATGATATAAATATATTTGGCAATGCAATTTTTAAAGGGATCCCGGGAAACCCGGCACCTGTACCAATATCTAAAATACGCATTGGAGTATAATTATCTTCCGAATTATCTCGCTTTTGATTTTCTATATATGATATTAGAAACAGTGATTCAATAAAATGTTTTTCAATTATTTCATTTTCGGTTTTAATCCCGGTCAAGTTCATTATTTTACTATAATTTTGAAGTAAATCCAAATAAATATAGAATTTTTCCGCAATTTTATCATCCTGAGGGATTAATATTATTGCTTTTGTAAATCCATCAAATAAATATTTATTAAATGAGATTTTATCCATATTTTTACATGATAAGGGAAAAGTACATTTTTGGCATACTCAAACTAATCAGGTTTGCGAATTTAGAATGTTCATATGTGCTTCAGATTGGAACGATCTGATTGAGCAAAACCGCAGGTGTAGTTTTAACTACATTGAGGATTTTGCGAATGAAGATCGTTTCAAGATGGAGTACAGAGGAGCGTTATAAATTCGCAAACCTGATTAGTTTGAGTATAAGACAATTAATCTTTTTATAATGTTTCACGTGAAACATAAAAGAACATTCAACCACATTTAGAATATCCACAGTTCTTGCAAATTACACATCCACCTTCATGATCAATCATACTTCCGCAATCAGGACATTTTCTGCTAATGATTTTAGGAGTTTCTTCAGTCCCATTGCGCATTTCAGCAGACATAATCTTATGTCCATTTTTGAAAAAGTTGTCAATAGATTTTCCAATTGCATCAGGACAGGAAAGTACAGATGTCCCTGTTCTTCTTAAAGTAGATAAGCATCTGATTCCCTTTAATTGTTCAATTATTGAAGTAACATCAATCCCGGAACGGAATGCCAGAGAAGCTAATCTGCTGGTTGCTTCAGATTGCGATGGACACCCCCCTGCTCTGCCTAAACTTGTAAAAACCTCACATAATCCTTGCTCATCAGCATTAACGGTTATATATAAATTCCCGCATCCAATCTTAACCTTTTCTGTTGCCCCATAAGTGATTTTTGGACGTTCTCGAGGGCTAACTTTATCTGTTTCTTTTTGAGTGTGTTTTACTGCGCCAATGTTTAATACCTGAGCATCTCTGCTGTTATCACGATAAATAGTTACACCCTTGCATCCCAATTTATAAGCCAGGATAAAAACTTTTTCTATATCATCAACAGTAGCTTTTTCAGGGAAATTTACTGTTTTTGATACAGCATTATCTGTATATTGCTGAAATGCCGCTTGAATTTTTATATGCCATTCAGGAGAAATATCATGCGCAACAACAAAAATTTTTCGAATATCTTCAGGTATTTCAGTAATATTTTGAATACTTCCATATATAGATATCTTTTTTATTAAATCTTCACTGTAAAATTTTCTTTCTTTGGCGATTTTTAAAAATAAAGGATTAACTTCAATTAATTCCTTATTATCAAGAACATTGCGTACATAAGAAACAGCAAACAAAGGTTCAATTCCGCTTGAGCATCCAGCAATTATACTTATTGTTCCTGTAGGTGCTATTGTAGTTATTGTTGCATTTCGCAATCCAGGATTTTTTGATTTTACAAAAATACTTTTGCTGAAATTAGGAAATACCCCTCTTTTTTTCGCTAAATTTTCAGATGCCTTTCGTCCCTCATCTAAAATAAATTTCATAACTTTTTCAGCTACTTCTACAGCCATATCAGAATTATATGGTATTCCGAGTAATATCAAAAGTTCAGCAAAACCCATTACTCCAAGTCCAATTTTTCTATTTGATTTTGTCATTTCTTCAATTTTAGGTAAAGGGAATTTATTCATATCTATAACATTATCTAAAAAATGAACTGAATTTATAACAGTTTGTTTTAATTTATCAAAATCAATTTCATGTTTATTTTCCTTTAGCTTTATCATTCGTGCAAGATTAATTGAACCTAAATTGCAGGATTCATAAGGAAGAAGAGGTTGTTCACCACAAGGATTAGTGCTTTCAATTTCACCAATTGAAGGTGTTGGATTATCTTTATTTAATCTATCTATAAAAACAATACCCGGTTCACCGTTTTTCCATGCTAAAGTATTAATAAGCTTAAAAACTTTACGCGCATTTAATTTTTTTGTTTTTTCTTTATTTCTTGGATTAACAAGATCGTATTCCTCATCCTTTTCAACTGCTTTCATGAACTTTTCAGTAATTGCAACAGAAATATTGAAATTATTCAATTCTGCACTGCTTTCCTTTGCAGTAATAAAATCAAGAATATCCGGATGGTCAACTCTTAAAATACCCATATTTGCGCCGCGCCTTGTTCCACCTTGTTTAATTGTTTCAGTGGCAACATTAAATACACGCATAAAAGACATGGGTCCGCTTGATACACCATTTGTCGATAAAACAAAATCATTTTTAGGACGAATTCTGGAAAATGAGAAACCTGTTCCTCCTCCGCTTTTATGTATTAATGCTGTATTTTTTATTGCTTCAAAAATACTTTCCATTGAATCTTCAACAGGAATTACAAAGCAGGCTGAAAGCTGCTGTAAGCTTCTCCCAGCATTCATTAAAGTTGGAGAATTAGGCATGAAATCCAATGAATTCAACATTTTGTAAAAAATTTCTTCTGTTTTTTTGACATCATTTTCAGAGGCATTATATTTAATTTCTGCCTGAGCAATATTATTGGCAACTCTATGGAATAGCTGTTCGGGAGTTTCAGTGATTTTACCGCTTTCATTCTTTTTTAAATATCTCTTCTCAAGCACTATAATTGCATTTGGTGATAAGTCATGCTTGTTAACATCTTTTTTTGACATAATAATTCCTTTATCTGTAAGAATTTCAATTGCTTTTTGGGGAAAATTAGTAAGTATATAATTGGGTGAAAGTATACTTCTTTAAAATAAGTTTTGTCAATAAAAAAGTAATAAT
>CAYWFU010000087.1:0-13929 GCA_964457585.1 uncultured bacterium
TTCTCTTCTTATATTATTTAATTTTATTTGTTTTTTTTATCTTGGGAAATTTCTGAATATTCATTTAGTTGATTGATTTTAAATTGAAAATAATATAATATTAATCAAATAATAATTCGTGAAAAATTTCGGGAGAATTTAAATTGAAAAATAAAAAACAAACTCTTATGGAATTGGCTAAAAAAGGAATTGTTACAGAAGAAATAAAAAAGGTTGCTCAAGAAGAAAATATATCAGAAGAAAATATATTGCAGGGGATAGCTTCAGGAACCATAGTAATTCCATATAATAAAAATCATAAATCTATAAAAAAAATATGCGGAGTCGGCAAAGGTTTAAGAACTAAAGTAAATGCCAATCTCGGGACTTCTACAATTCATTGTAAGCTAACAAAAGAATTGAATAAGCTTAAATATTGCTTAAAATATGGTGCGGACACTGTTATGGATTTGAGTACAGGCGGAGATTTGAGTAAAATACGAAATGAGTTTTTAAAAAGATGCACTTTACCTTTAGGCACTGTGCCGATTTATCAGGTTGGGATTGAATCAGCAAAAAGAAATGGGTCTATTGAAAAAATGCAATCTGATGATATTTTTAAAGTAATAGAAGAACAGGCTGAGCAGGGTGTTGATTTTATGACTTTACACTGCGGGATAAATAAAGAGACTGTTGAACGACTTGATAATAGCAAAAGAATAATGGGTGTAGTAAGCAGAGGAGGGGCATTTCTTGTCCAATGGATAAAATCGAATAATAAAGAAAATCCTCTTTATTCCGAGTTTGACAGATTGCTTGAGATTGCGAAAAAATATGATATAACATTAAGTCTTGGCGATGGATTAAGGCCGGGTTGTTTAGCCGATGCTACAGATATAGCGCAAATTAATGAGCTATTAATTCTGGGCGAATTAACCAAGCGCGCTAGAGAACAAAATGTACAGGTAATAATTGAAGGTCCAGGACATATGGCAATTAATGAAATAGCAGGAAATGTTATGCTTGAGAAAAAAGTAACAGGAGATGCTCCTTTTTATGTGCTTGGTCCATTAGTTACTGATATAGCACCTGGGTATGATCATATTACCGCTGCAATCGGTGGAGCAATTGCAGCTTCAGCGGGAGCGGATTTTTTATGCTATGTTACACCTTCCGAGCATTTAGGCTTGCCAGATGAAGAAGGTGTTAAAGAAGGTATCATAGCATCAAGAATAGCAGCGCATGCAGCAGATATTGCAAAAAATATTCCGAATGCCTTGCATATTGATTCCAGAATGGCTTATTTTCGAAAAAAATTGAATTGGGAAGCTCAGGCTGATTTAGCCGTTGATCCGCAAAAAATCATAAATAGAGAAAAAATAAAAAAAGATAAAAATGGAAAAATTCCATGTTCAATGTGTGGTGAATTTTGCACGATGAAAACAGAATGAGGAGGTAAATCATGCCTGAATTAAGAAAGGACCCGATTGTTTCCAGATGGGTAATTATTTCTACTGAACGTGCGAAACGTCCTTCGGATTTCTCATCTGATAAACCAGCTTCAAGCAATGGTAAAGAAAATTGTCCTTTTTGCAGCGGAAATGAGTCTAAAACTCCTGAAGAAATTCTTGCATATCGACAAACCGGAAGTAATCCCAATACTGAAGGATGGTGGATTAGAGTCATTCCTAATAAATTTGCCGCGCTTAATATGGAAGAGGAAGTATCAAAAAGCTGGGTTGGGATGTTTGATATGATGAGTGGCTTTGGCACGCATGAAGTTATCATAGAAACCCCTGATCATGATAGAAGTATTCCGGATTTAAGCAATCATCAGATTACTAAAATAATCTGGGCTTATCGTGATCGTATCCTTCATCTAAAACGCGATCCTAAAATAAAATACGTATTAATTTTTAAGAATCACGGAGAAGCGGCAGGAGCATCTCTTTCACATTCTCATTCACAGCTAATTGCGCTCCCAATAATTCCCAAACGTGTACATGAGGAATTGCAGGGATTTATTAAATATTATGAATATAAGGAAAGATGTGTTTTTTGTGATATGATTAAACAGGAATTAATCAGCGGAACACGTATTATACTTGAAAATAATTATTTTACTTCATTCAATCCTTTTGCTTCTCGTTTTCCTTTTGAAACATGGATTGTTCCAAGACGGCATGAAGGCGATTTTACAAATATCAGTAAGGAAGAAATTTCAGATCTTGCAGATATTTTGAAACATACTTTATATAAAATAAAAAAAGTTCTAAATGATCCTCCTTTTAATTTTATTCTTCATACTACCCCCACTCAGCGTATTCTTGGAGATTATCACTGGCATATTGAAATTATGCCGCGAATAACCAAAATAGCAGGATTTGAATGGGGCAGTGGTTTTTATATTAATCCTATTCCACCTGAGGAAGCCTGTAAATTTTTACGTGAAATAAAGGAATAAAAACAAATTTTGGAGTAATACTCTTATGATTGTTGGATTAACCGGAAATATCGCCTGCGGTAAAACATCTGCTGCGATTTTTTTTTCTAAACTTGGAGCGTATGTAATTGAAGCAGATAAAATAGCGCGTAATCTCACTGCAAAAGATACTCCACAGTTTAATGAAATATTAAAATATTTTGGAAATGATATTTTAGATTCAGAAGGACATATTAATAGACGCAGGCTTGGACAGATTGTGTTTGCTAATAAAGAAAAATTAAAAGTATTAAATAAAATATTGCATCCTCCTACGATTGAATTAATAAAACAAGAAATTAAAAAAAAGCATAAATCATCTGTTATAATTATTGAAAGTGCTCTATTATTTGAGACAGAATTAAAAGAATTAGTTCAAAAAATTATTGTTGTAAGATGTGCTAGAAATATTCAATTATCACGGCTCGAAAAAAAAGGATTAAGTCTTAAAGAAGGGAAGGAGCGCCAGAAAGCTCAGCTTTCAATGACATATAAAATTAAAAATGCGGATTTTATAATAGACAATAATAAAGATTTAATTAATTTATCTCAACAGGTGCAAAAAATCTGGATAAAATTAAACCATGATTAGCATATGGAGGTTATCTAAATGTTCCGATACAAATATTTGAATTTTTTAATTATTATTTTTTTATTTTTTCACTCATCAATAATTTTTGGTAATCAAAACGAAACTAAAATCCTTTTTAACAGCAATAAATCAGGGAATGGAAAAATCTACATTGCCAGTTTAAAAGATCCAAAAGATATAAAAATGATTACCAGTTCTAAAAATTATGAATTTTGTCCTCGATGGTCAGAAAAAGCAAAAAAGATTGTATATTGCTCTTTGCCTGTTACTTCAGATGGCTATGGTAAAAGCACAATCTGGACTATGGATTTAGATGGAAAAAATCAGCAGCAAATAACCAAAGGAGGAAAATATGATGATTTATTACCTAATTGGTCTCCGGATGGGAAAAAAATAGTATTTCAATCTTATCGCGATAAAAATGGTGAAATATATATAATGGATGCAGATGGAAAAAATGTAAAAAGACTTACAAATGATGATTTTGAAGATGCATATCCATCCTTTTCTCCTGATGGTAAAAAAATAATGTATCAATCACTTCAACCAAAAAAAATAAAAATAATACTTATGAATTTAGATGGCTCTGATAGTCAGCCTTTATTTCCAGATGAAGTTAGTGAAGGGATTTACGCTCCCAATATTAATTTACCGCAAAATTCCAAAAGACCTGCCAGTATAGTAGGGGGGAATAATGAATTTGCTCCTGTTTTTTCTCCTGATGGTAAAAAAATTTATTTCATAGTTGATAATTATAATTACCCGCCGCAAATATTTGAATATAATTTGGATGCACAAGCGATAAAAAGAATTAATACTATGGATAAAAAAGATGAAATGTTTATGGATCAGGAAGTAGCAGTTTCTCCAGATGGGAAAGAATTGTTAATTATTACATATCAGGAAATAGATAATACAAAAACCCGTAGATTATATCTTATGGAATTAAATACTGAAACACGGAAACAACTTTTTGAAAAAAATTTTGATGATATCTGGTTCCCAACATGGATAAAATAACAAAAATAGTTATTTTTGTTTTCTTTTTTTTAGCTATATCAGGATGTATAAAAATAATATCTAATCAAAAAGCCAATCCTTTACCTCAAACCATTTTAACTAATGATTGGAAAATGTTTCGATATGACCTGACACATTCAGGATTTACAGATACTAATTTATCTTTACCTTTGAAACTTGAATATAAATTTAATCCTTCTTCAAAAATAATTAATCGTGTTTCCTCTCCTGTTATTTCCCGCTATGGTATAGTTTATTTTGGCGCGCGTGATCATAATTTTTATGCTTTTGATATAAAAAACAATAAAATATTATGGAAGTTCAAAACTGAAACATGGATAGACGCTTCATCTGTTTTATTTGAAGATAAAATATTTTTCCCCTGTCTTGATGGAAACATCTATTGCATGGAATCCTTATCAGGAAAATTACTCTGGAAATATACAACCAGGGATAAAATTCAATGGGCAGCTCCTGTTATTGCTTCTGATAGTTTACTTCTTTATATTGGGACTGAAAATAAAAAATTTTATGCTATTGATATCAATGGAAAACTCAAATGGAAATTTGATGCACAGGGTGCTATTTATGGGACACCCGCTGTTTCCTTGAAAAATGTTTATTTTGGAGATGAAGCAGGATTTTTATATGCTTTAGATAAATTTACAGGCGCTTTAGTCTGGAAATATAAAGGTACTGCTTCAATTTTTTCATCTCCGGCAATTGTAAAAAACAAAATAATTTTTCCCTGTTTTGATGGTCATGTTTATGCGATTTCAGAATCAGAAGGAAATTTTTTATGGAAATTTAAAACCGCTGCATCTAAAATATGGTCTTCACCGGGTAGTGATGGGGAACATATTTACATCGGAGCGAATGATACATTTTTTTATTGTTTAAACAGTGAAACCGGAATGCTTAAATGGAAATTCAAAACTAATTATATTATTGATACCTCTCCTGCAATAACTAAAAATGCTGTTATTTTTGCTTCAATGGATGGATACATATATATATTAAATAAAGAAGATGGAAAATTGCTCTTTAGCTACAAAACTTATGAGAAAGCCTTTTCTTCTCCGGCAGTTGCGGATAACTATATTGTAATCGGTTCTGGATATGAAGGATATTTATGGATTTTTAAAGCTGAATAGTATAATGTGCTATTTTTGAGTATTCATCTTTAGAAATAATTTGATATGAGGTGTAATTTGTGTTTATTAATGATAACAAAGTGATCCACCCATTTACTATAACAGGGAAAACAATAGAATTATTGGTAATGAGTACAGGAAAAATTGATATAAAAAAGAAATTTATAAGCTTATTTCTAAATTCGAGGACTGGCCCTTTTAACTACTTTCTATTATTATTTTTAACAACCACCTTATTTCGTCCATCCTTTTTTGCCTGATATAACGCTGTGTCAGCCTGCTTGACTAATTCTTGAGATACAAATTCCTTGTCTTTTCCATCAAAATAAGCTATACCTATACTTATTGTCAGATGTATATCTTCTCCATCTTTAGTAATAAACCGCTCTTCTTCCACATTCCTTCTCAACCTTTCAGCTACTAGTGTTGTCTCATCGAGGTGTTTTCTCAACCTTTCGGCAACAGTCTGCGAGTCTTTTATCTCTGTCTCCGGTAGAATTATTGAAAACTCTTCTCCTCCATATCTTGCCACTATATCTACTCTCCTCGTCTTGTGCCTTAATATACCTGCTGCCTTTTTTAAAATATCATCTCCTATCTGATGCCCATATCTATCATTTATTTCTTTAAATTTATCAAGGTCAATCATTAATAAACTTAAAAAATGATGATACCGCTTTACCCTTTCAATCTCTTCATCTAATCTTAAAATAAAATATTTGTGGTTATAAACTCCAGTTAGATAATCGGTTATTGCCTCTTCATATAATTGGGCATTCTTTATTGCTATTGCAGCCTGATTGCCTAAAATATGAAGCAATTCAATATCCTCATCTGAATAAGTCTTACGATTACCTTTATTATCCATATTAATAATCCCAACCAATTTATCCTGTGATATCATTGGAATACATATCTCAGAATTCATTAATTTCATCTTCTCTACTATCAACTCCAAGTTAACACTTTCTCCTCTTCCTGCCTCCATCATTTGTTCAGCCTCTTCTTTTATTACAATTTCACTTCTTTCTTTTATGGCTGGAATAAATCTATCTTCTGTCGGTATGTTAAAAGAACTGTCGAAATTAGAAGCCATACCATAAGAATACATAACTCTATATTTATTAAACCTTTCTTCTAAGGCAATTACTGAAATCCTGCTAACATCAAATGCACGAATTAATTGGTCCCCAAGTAATTTTAGTAAATCTTGAATATCCAAAATGCTAATTATTGCATTACTTAAATTAGAAATAATCTTCTTATAATCATATTTTTCTTTGAAAAATATATCTCTCAGCCTCTCTTGAGCCTTGGCTATTATTTTGGGATAGAATAAACTGGTAATAAAAGTTAATAAAAAAATCCATACCACTACCCACCAGTTTAATTTTATCATATCATTTGTAATCCCTCCAAAAAGATAATTTTCCATGAATAGTAAAATTGGTATGAAAACAAAACTAGTCAATATTGATAAACTGCCATAAGCTACACCTTTACTGATTATAACACGAATGTCCATTAGGCGGTGGCGAACAATGGCATAGGTCATGATAAGTGGATACAAAGGCACGGTAAAATTACCATAGGGATAAATATTAATACCAAAAACTGGCAGATAGGACATACCACCACCTAAGAAACCAATAAGTGTTGCCCAGAAAAAATATTTGATCTGATTTCTAATTATACTCGTGCTTTTTCTTAATACTTTAAATAATAATATGTGACTTATAATTGTTATCGTAAACCACAATATTGTGAATATTGAGTATAAAACTGTAGGTGGACGGCCATCATAATAAAAAGAATCAAACACCCAACCTACATTTTTGATAAATAAATCACTAAAATTTATTGATAGGAAGAAGAACCCAAATAAATAAGCCAAATATATTGGCCAACGTTCTTTCTTTTTTAAAAACTCATATACAAAATGCATAAATAATACAGGGATAAAGATTACGCCTATATGAGTCAAACGCCAATAAAGAAGAGAAGATTCTGGATCTCTTGTTATCGATATTTTTAAACCACCAAAACCCCAAATTGCAACTGAAATAGTAAAGACTATCCATAATTTATTGGCTGAACTCTTGCGATTTTTAAAAAAGACAAGAATAGCCATTGAAATACTAGTAATTCCAATAAATAAACCATTCAAACCAAAGGCATTCATAATCTTGCTTTCCCCCTAGTCCTTATTCAAGTATGATTTTTTAAGATTGGATGAAAAAAAATCTTGAAATGCCCGATTTTATTGGTTAAAATGGTTTTTGTCGAAAAACAAAATAACCAAAGAAAGGGCATTTCAAGTGAATCAAAAATCTGAAAGTAAATATAGCAAAATAATCAGGAATCGTCAACAAAGAATTGAACGTCGATTAGGGAAAAAACAGTGGGAAGATCAACCAAAGCCGATAATGAAGGGCAGCAACATACATTACGAAATGAGCGAGAAAACTCATGCAATAAAGTGTGTTAAAATATGGTTTAAAATCTTAACAAATTCAGCGGACGGTAAAAGTTTACCGCCGCTGAATTTAAGACACTATTTTTAAACTGGCTGATTTTATTCAGTTTCAGTTACCGTATCTTCATTTTCTATTTCTTCACCTTCCTGAATTGTAACTTTTTCCTCAGGCGGGACTTTAGTAATTGCTCCTACTTTATCATTCTCATCCAGATCAATCAGCTTAACTCCCTGAGTGTTTCTGCCTATTGTCCTTACTCCATTAAGCGCCATGCGGATAATTTTTCCCTGAATTGTAATAATCATTATTTCATCTTCATCTGTAACTTTTTTTATACCAACAACACATCCTGTGCGGTCTGTTGTTTTAATGTTAATAACACCATGTCCGCCTCTTGATTGCAGACGGTATTCATCAAATATCGTCCGTTTACCAAATCCCTTGTCAGTTACAGTCAGAATTGTTTCATGTTCTTTAACTATTTCCATTCCAACAACAAAATCATCTTTTTCAAGCGCAATACCCTTAACACCGCGCGCTACTCTGCCGATTGATCTGACATCTGTTTCATTAAAACGGATTGCAATCCCATTATATGTTGCCAGCATTAGCTGTTCACTTCCACTGGTTAAAACAGCGGATATTAACTTATCTCCATCATCAACATTGATTGCAATAACACCGCTTGTTCGCGGATTGCTATATTCACTTAAATTTGATTTTTTAATAATGCCATTTTTAGTGCCCATTACAAGAAATAAATTTTCACTAAATTCCTTTATAGGAATAAATGCCTGAATTTTTTCACCGGGAGTAATATTTATTAAATTTACTATTGCTTTACCCTTTGATATACGTGTTGCCTGCGGTATATCATATACCTTCAGCCAATAACACTTCCCTTTATCAGTAAAAAATAACATATAATTATGCGTTGAAGCGATAAAAAGATGTTCAACAAAATCCTCTTCTTTGGTTTCCATTCCAGTTACACCTTTTCCGCCTCTTCTTTGTTTACGATAAGTTCCGGTCGGCAGACGTTTAATATATCCATCGTGTGATATTGTTATAACCACATTTTCATCAGCAATTAAATCTTCAATTTTAAATTCTTTTACATCTTCTACAATTTGTGTGCGCCTTTTATCTGAATAATTTTCTTTTGTTTCTTTAAGTTCTTTTTTTATTATATTTAGCACCAACTGCGGATTTGCAAGTATTGAATTTAAATATTCAATTAATTTTATTGTTTCAAGATAATCTTTTTCTATTTTTTCCCGTTCAAGTCCTGTTAATCGCTGTAATCTCATATCCAAAATTGCCTGCGCCTGAACTTCGCTAAGTTTAAAATTTTTGCATAATGAAGTTTTGGCAATTTCCGGACTTTCTGAAGCGCGTATTGTTTTTATAACTGCATCAAGATGCTGTAATGCTATTTTTAATCCTTCTAAAATGTGCGCTTTTTCTTCTGCTTTGCGCAGATCAAAACGTGTTCGTCGTATAATAATTTCTTTTCTATGTTCAAGATAATAATATAAAATTTCTTTTATATTAAGAACCTTCGGCTGATTATTAACAAGAGCGAGCATTATAATCCCAAAAGAATCCTGAAGCTGGGTATGTTTATATAATTGATTAATAATAACTTCCGGCATTTGGTCGCGTTTAAGTTCAAGAACTATCCGCATTCCATCACGATCAGATTCATCCCTCAAATCAGTTACACCTTCTAATTTCTTTTCATTTACTAAAGCGGCAATATCTTCAATAAGCTTGGTTTTATTTACCTGATATGGAATTTCGCTTATAATTATATTTTCTTTGCCGTTTTTTAATTGTTCTGTATTAACAACACCGCGAACACTTAATATACCTCTGCCTGTCCTATAAGCAGAAAGTATTCCTTCTTTTCCATAAATATATCCGCCGGTTGGGAAATCAGGCCCTTTTATAATTGAAAGAAAAGCATCGATCTCTGCATCTGGATTATCAATTAAATAAAACAATGCATCTATTATTTCCCCGATATTATGAGGGGGAATATTTGTTGCCATACCAACAGCAATGCCTGTTGAACCATTAACAATTAAATTGGGCAATCCTGACGGAAGAACCACAGGTTCAAGAAGAGACTCATCATAATTCGGCATAAAATCAACAGTTTCTTTATCTATATCCTTGAGCATCTCAATTGTGATTTTTTCCATTCTGACTTCTGTATAACGCATTGCAGCAGGCGAATCACCATCAATAGAGCCGAAATTTCCCTGCCCGTCCACAAGCGGATATCTCAATGAAAAATCCTGGACAAGCCGAACAAGTGTATCATAAATCGCCATATCACCGTGCGGATGATATTTACCCATTACTTCACCAACCACAGCAGCTGATTTTCGATAGGGTTTGTTGGACACAAGCCCCATTTCATGCATTGCGTAAAGCACTCTGCGATGAACTGGTTTAAGTCCATCTCTTACATCTGGCAATGCTCTTCCAACTATAACGCTCATTGCATAATCTATATAAGAATTTTTCATCTCATCTTCAATATAGATAGGTTTTATTTTTTCACCTTGTGAATACATATTTCTCCTTTTATATATCTTATATATCCAGATTTCTTACAGCATGCGCATACATTTCAATAAATTCTCTGCGCGGTTCAACCTTATCGCCCATTAATGTCGTAAAAATTTGTTCGGCTTCAATCGCATCTTCCATTGTAATACGCAGAAATGTTCTTGTTTCAGGATTCATTGTTGTATCCCATAGCTGATCTGAATTCATTTCTCCCAGTCCTTTATATCTTTGAATCGCAATTCCTTTTTTACCCAGACTGCGGGTTTCTTTTAAAATATCTTTTGCCTGCGAGATTAATATTTCATCATTTTCTTTATAAATACTAAATATTGGTTGTGCTAAAGTTGAATTTTCTTTTTCATAATCCTCAACTTTAATTCCGGCTTTTTCAAGAGTATTAAAATATTCTTTTAATTTTTTTATTTCATTTAAATCAAAAACATTTGAAGGTAACCCATGACTATCGCCATTAATAAATCCCAGTTCCAGTTGAGCTTCAGCCTGATCTTTATCTTTTCCAAAATATTTTTCTAATTCTGATGAAGAATAAATATATATCCTTTTTTTATCTTTAACAACAAAATGAGTGGGTAATTTATCCACATTCAAGAAGGACAAAAATTCGGAAAAATTTATTCCTTTTTTACATAAAGAAATCATTTTGTCTTCAATTCCAATTAATGTATTTATAGCTATTTTATATGCATTTTCAGTAAACTCCTGCGAATTGCTTAATTTTTTCAATTTAATTCCGCCATCATAAGCTAAGGAAAGAATATGCTTATCTAATTCGCGTTCATTGTCAATATATATTTCTTTTTTCCCTTTTTTTATTTTAAAAAGCGGTGGCTGAGCAATATATATATACCCTTTTTCAATAAGTTTTGGCATCTGCCTGAAAAAAAATGTTAATAATAAGGTTCTAATATGCGCACCGTCAACGTCAGCATCAGTCATAATAACTATTTTATGATAGCGTAATTTTTCTTCATTAAAATCATCTGCACCAATACCGGTTCCCAGAGCAGTGATTAAAGTTCTGATTTCCTGATTATTTAATACTTTATCAAGCCGTGATTTTTCAACATTAATAATTTTACCGCGCAAAGGTAAAATTGCCTGAAATCTTCTGTCTCTGCCCTGTTTTGCTGAACCGCCTGCTGAATCTCCCTCAACAAGATATAATTCACACAAAGATGAATCACGTTCAGAACAATCTGCTAATTTACCCGGCAGAGAAGCAATATCCAATACTCCTTTACGGCGAGCAAGCTCTCTGGCTTTACGCGCTGATTCGCGCGCATAAGCGGCATTTATCCCTTTTTCAATTACTTTATTTGCTATTTCAGGATGTTCTTCATAATATTCAGATAATTTTTTATTTATTAACGACTCAACAATACCTTTTACGTTACTATTGCCAAGCTTAGTTTTTGTCTGTCCTTCAAACTGCGGATTTTGCAATTTAACGCTAATTACCGCTGTCAGCCCTTCTCTTATATCTTCACCTGATAAAGAATACTCTTCTTTATTTTTTTTAAAAAGCCCCTGAGTTTTAGCATAATCATTAGCAACACGTGTCAGGGCAGATTTAAATCCTATTAAATGCGTACCGCCTTCCAGCGTATTAATATTATTTGCAAAACAAAATAGATTTTCCGTATAACTATCGTTATATTGAATGGCAACCTGCACATTAATATCTTCCTTGGTATCTTCAAAGGAAATAGGTGTATGCAGATTGTTTTTATTTTTATTTAGGTATTCGACAAACGATACAATCCCGCCTTCATACATAAATGTATGTTCTTTATCTTGAACGCGTTCATCTTTAATGATAATCTTTATTCCAGGATTAAGAAATGCTAATTCCCTTAAGCGATTAGAAAGAGTGTCAAAACTAAAATTTATATCTTCAAATATTTTACCGTCTGCTTTAAAAGTAACTTTTGTACCTCGCGCTTTGGTTGAACCTGTAACCTTTAACGGCTCTTCCGGTTTGCCATATAAATAACGCTGAAAATGTATCTTGCCTTCTCTATACACTTCAACTTCAAGCCATTCTGACAGAGCATTTACAACTGAAACTCCAACACCATGCAGACCGCCTGATACTTTATAACTATTATTATCAAATTTACCCCCGGAATGTAAAACTGTCATAACAACTTCTACGGCTGATACATTAGAATCTTTATGTATATCTGTTGGTATTCCACGGCCATCGTCAATAACCGTAACGGTATTATCCGCGTGTATTACTATTTTTATATTTTTACAATATCCGGCTAATGCTTCATCAATACTATTATCTATTAATTCATAAACCAGATGGTGTAATCCGCCAATTCCCGTATTTCCAATGTACATTGACGGGCGTTTTCTAACAGCTTCTAACCCTTCTAAAACCTGTATATTTTCTGCATCATATTTATTAGCCATAATATATAAACCTCCTGAAAACTTTTAATTCAATTTTTTAAACCTATTTAATGAAGAACCTGTGGTTTTAATTAATTGTAAATCTTATTAGCGGGATTAATTTATTTCTAATTTCATTGGCATAATTACATTTATGAAATTATCTTTACCTGCTGGTTTTATTATACCTGGTGTTAAAGGTTTTTCAAATTCAAATAATACTTCGTCTGTTTCTATATTTTTAAAAACTTCAATAATAAATCTATAATTATAACCGATATTTATATCTTCTCCTCTATATTCTTCCATTTCAATAATTTCCTTACCTTCTCCTTCTTCAGGATTAACTGCAATAATTTCTAATTGATTCTGATTATTAAAATGATATCTTATTAATGCTGATTTAATATTGCTAATTAAAGATATTCGCCGTGTAGCATCAAGAACTTTATGTGTATTGATTCTTGCTTTGAAATTAAGATTTTGCGGAATAACTTTTTTATATTCAGGAAATTGTCCTTCAATTAATCTTGATATAATAGTAATAGAATCAAGAGAAAAAAGTATTTGATTTTCACTGATTTTTATTTCAACTTTTATTTCGTTATTTTTAATTATTTCACTTATTCTGGTTAATTCATGTAAAACTTTTTTAGGAATAATTATTTTAATCTCGCCATTATAATCTGTTTCAAGCTGATTAAAAACATATGCAAGTCTATGCCCATCTGTTGCAACTATTTTTATCTGATTTTTTTCAATACCTAAAAAAAGTCCATTTAATACATATCTTATTTCATCATTTGAAACTGCATAAATTGTTTTTTTGATCATATCTATTAAAGTCTCAAATTTTATATTAAAAATTTTATCTTCTTTAAAAATAGGAAATGTAGGAAATTCCTCTTCAGATAGCCCTTTTATTTTATAAATAAGCTTTTCACATATTATTATTAAATTACCTTTTTCTGTATAAAGTGTTACTTCCTTACCCGGCAATTCCCTGACAATATTGCTCATTTTTTTAGCTGATATAGTAATACTTCCTTCTTCTTCGATTTTTGTAGTAAAAAAATGTTTAATAGTTAATTCAAGGTCTGTTGCAATTAAAAAAACCTTATCATCTTTAACTTTAATTAATATATTAGATAAAATAGGCAGTGTGTTTTTTAAAGAAACTGCATTTTCAACAACCTTTATTGCATTCATTAAAATTTCTTTTTC
>CAYWFU010000088.1:0-13612 GCA_964457585.1 uncultured bacterium
ATAATTATCTTATGAAAGTTGTTGGTTTTTAAAGATTTTTAGTGCGTTTGCCCTGCTTGTTGTGGCTGTCGGAAAACTAAAATGATAAAAAAAATCGGTTTCCAAATTTGGCTTAAATGTAATTTTAGGGACGTTGTTTCCTGGTAAGAATAACTATTGACAAAAGCTAACATTAAGGAATATAATTTTAATTATGCCAAGACAAGCAAGATTAGATATGCCAGGTGCATTGCACCATATAATGATTAGAGGAATGAATAAATCCGATATTTTTGTTGACGATGAAGATCGGACAAAATTTCTTGAACGATTGGGCAGGAATGTTCAAGATGCAAAATGTTCTGTCTATGCCTGGGTTTTAATGAGTAATCATGTTCATGTTTTATTTAAAAGCGGGGAAAAAGGTATTTCAGCAGTAATGAGAAAATTATTGACATGGTATGCTCAATATTTTAATCGAAAACATGAACGGACAGGGCATTTGTTTGAAAACCGGTACAAATCAATATTATGCGAAGAAGATAAATATTTATTAGCATTAGTAAGATATATTCATTTTAATCCAATAAGAGCAGGAATGTTGAAAAATATAGAAGAACTAAACAAATATTCCTGGAGCGGGCATAGGTTAATCATTAGAAATTCAGATAAAAAATGGATCGACAGCGATTATGTTTTAGCTCAATTTAGTAAAAAGAAAAATATAGCAATAAGAAAATATATCAAATTTATGAAAGAGGGATTGAAGATTGGGAACGAAGACCTGTCAGGAGGAGGATTAATTAAAAGTGTAGGGGGCTGGTCTAATATAATATCAATGCGAAGAAGGGATGAAAAAATAGAGTTTGATGAAAGGATTTTAGGAGATAGTGATTTTGTTTATAATATTTTAAAAGATGCAGAACAGCGACAGATACGTCAATTAAGGCTGCGAAAAAATGGTAAAAAAATAACTGATCTTATAGAAGAGGAATGCAAAAAGCTGCGAATAAATCCAATAGAGTTAAAAAGTGGCAGCCGGCGGAAGCGAATAAGTGAGGCTCGTGCAAAAATAGCATGTAGAAGTATGGAAGAGTTGGGGTTACGAGCAGCAGAGATTGCAGGAAATTTAGGAGTAAATACATCGGCGATAACCAAAGCTATTACAAGATTTGAAAAACAAAAAAACAGGTCATAATGGGAAACAATTTGTTGACAGAATAATAAAAATGTATTATATTTGTAATAAATAATTATTACAAATATAAAAAAGGAGTTTAAAAATGAGAAAAAATGCTATTGCCAGTTTTTCACTTCCACAAGATGTGATGAGGCAGGCGAATGAATTAGTTAAAGAAGAAAAAAAAACAAAAAGTGAAATAGTCCGTAAAGCTATTACACAATATTATTCCAGTTACAAATGGCGTAAGTTACAGGAAGTTGGAATAAAAAAAGCAAAAAAATTAGGTATTAAAAACGAAATTGATATTTATACATGGCTCAATAGAGGTAATAATGGCTATTAAGGTTGTATTGGACACAAATATCTATATATCAGCTCTTTTGGTTCCCGGAAGTAATCCTGATAAAGTAATTCAACTCGCAATAAATAAATTCTTGAAAATTTTTATTTCTCCTGAAATTTTAAAAGAGCTTGAAAAAAATTTGGTGAATAAGTTCGAATATACAGACATAGAAGTAAAAGAAGTTATTGTTTGGCTGGAAAGTATTGTAAAGACCATTAATCCGGTTCATAGTATAATCAATGTATGTAAGAAAGATAATGATCATTGTATTTTAGAATGTGCAATGTCAAGCGGTGCTAATTTTATTATATCAGGGGATAAAAAACATTTATTATCATTAAAAAGGTATAATGATATTGAAATTTTATCACCTGCGGAATTTCTTAAAAAAATAATAATAGATGCTCCTTCAAAATAATCTTGTTGCTAAAATCCGCAGAATACTGTGGTGACTATAAATAATTTAGCCTTGAACGTATTATTGAACAGTCTCAAGAAACATATTATGAATCGCTTAACAAAAGTTCTTAAAAATGGCATATTGCGAAACATGATATTTCCCCTTGGTTTAATTATTTTTTGGGAACGATATTTCATGCATGTAAAGAATTTGAAGATCGTGCAGGTAATATTAATCCTGTTAGTGGTGCAAAAACAAAAATTGTAGTAGCAGCAATTGATAATAAAATTGGAGAATTTTCTATCTCTGATATTGAACGTGATAGTCCTAACGTAAGTAGAGTAATGATCAAAAAAATACTTCTTCAAATGCAAAAAGATAAAAAAATTAAAAGCCTTGGTAAAGGTCGGGATTCTAAATGGAGACGAATAGTATACTAATTTTATTTTTAGATCGAAGGATATTAATTGATGAGAAATTTGGATTGTTAAAAAACTCTAATTTCTAAAAAATTGAATTTATAGAGCAAAGGAATGGTCTAAATCTCTGACTCTCTGACACTTTGCCCCTTTATTTAACTTATAACCATGTTCCTTTTTCAGCAGTTAGCATTTTCTGAAATAGGTTTCCAATAGTAGGTTATCCTATGAAAAAAAGGTTACTATTCTCTCTTTTTCTATTAAGCAATTCAGTATTATTATATGAGATTTTAGTTGTACGGATTTTTTCTGTTTTTTATCTCTCAAATTATTTGTTTTTAATTTTTTCATCAGCGCTTCTCGGAATTGGTGTTGGTGGAATTATAGCCTATTACTTACCTACTTACTTAAATCGACCAGGTCCGATTGTATTTTTTGTGTATCCTTTTTCTATAGCTTTATATCTTGCTTATATAACGAACTACTATTATTTTCTTCCTGCAGAAGTAAATGCATTAATCACATCGTTACCTTTAATTTTTGCAGGTTATATTATTTCTTCATTTTATCGGTTATGGGTAAAAGAAGCTAATCAAGCTTTTTTTTATGACCTGCTTGGTGGAGCAATCGGTTGTTTATTGTCCTTGCCTTTGGTTAAATATTTTGGTTTTAGTAATTCTCTTTTAGTCCTCGTGCTTATCGGAGCATTTGCTCCAATGTTATTTTATTGGAAGGAAGAGCAAAAATTTTTAACCATATTAATTGGATTTGGATTAGTGTTAATTTTGATACTATTTTATTTTTTTAACAAAACCTTAAACATTGGAATAAATAGTTTACGTAAAGCTAAAACCCCGATTGGATGGATGCTTAATTATGAACGAATGCAATCAAAATTAATTGATACACGCTGGGACATTTATTCACGAGTTGATCTTCTGGAGATGGAAGGAGATCCGCTGTCCAAAACAATATACATAAATGGCGGGACTGAAGCAGTTATGTTAAAGGATATACATGATAAACAAAAAGAACTTTTAAAACAGAATAACAATTTACTTTTTTTCCCGTATAAATTCGATAAAAATAGAAATGTGCTTGTATTGGGCGCTGGCGGCGGCAGTGATGTGCATCGAGCACTTTTAGCTGGAGCAGAGCATGTAACTGCAGTTGAAATTAATCAGGGTGTAGTTGATCTGGTAAATAAGTATAAAGAATTTAATGGAAATATTTTTAGCCGTCCTGAGGTAGAAGTTATTGTTGAAGACGCAAGAACATTTATAATGCGTGATAAACGAAAATATGATCGGATAGTTCTATCTCTGGCAAGTACATATGCTTTTTCTGAGCTATCAAGTATTTCACAATTAGAAAATTATCTTTATACAAAAGAAGCTTTTAATTATTATTTTGATCATCTTAATCCAGATGGGACATTGACAATTTTGATTGACTTTGAAGAATTAAGGGATAAATTTATTATCACAGCTCTCTCATATTTTGAGGATCATAGCATTTCACCTTTCAAGGGAATGACACACATTGTTACAGTCAGCGACCCGGAAATATATTTTATCGGATATTCTCATGCAATTGTAATTAAAAAATCTCCCTATAAAATTTCAGAAATAGATAAAATTAAGGAATATGCGGATACTGCTGAATTTCAGTCAGATATCATGCCCTATAGGGAATACTCAGAAAAATATCATCCGCTTGCAGCAGGAAATATAAATCTAGAAGATTTTAAAATAAAAGATAACAATAATTTACAAGTGCCAACAGATGATAATCCATACTTTCTGGAAGTTATAATGAATTTCAGATATAGATTAATTTTTTTCGCTTTATGTATTGCTCTTGCTATTTTTATATTCTGGGCATTTTACTATCAGCATTTATTATTAAGGGTTTTACTGGATAAAGATAATGAAATAAATATTTCATTAAAACATTTTAGGTTGCTTGTTCCTTATTTTACTCTTTTAGGTATTGGTTCTATGATGATAGAAATAGTATTGACAAAAATATTCAGTTATTATCTCGGATTTCCTCAATTAAATATGGCTATAATTCTGTTTGGTTTCTTAGCCGGTATGGGCATTGGTTCTTTGTGGGCAAAAAGATTTAAAACAGGTATTTATAAAACAATAAGTTTTTCCTGCTTGATGGTATCAGCTTTTTTATTGATTATAATATTTACCAATAAATATTTTTTGAGTTATACAATAGCATTTCCATTATTATTAAGAATTATTTTAGTAATTATATATTTATTCCCGATTACTTTTTTATTGGGCATCCCATTCCCTACAGCAATACGCACACTTGAAAATAAATTAGACTTTGATGTACCGTGGATGTGGGGAATAAATGGAGTGAGTGCAATTCTAGGTTCTGTTTTATCAGTTGTTCTTGCTATGATTATAGGAATTAGACTTGTTCTTCTTTTATGTGCTATTATATATTTATGTATTGCTTTTTTAGCATATTTTCTTGAACAAAGAGGGTTTTCTTATGGAAGATAAAATAGTTGAAGATTTAATAGTTCTATGTCACACAATAGATGAAATTGCATCAAAAATTTATTATGAATTTTCCAGTAAAACTAAGAATAAGGATCTTAAAAATTTTTGGTTTGAAATGTATGAAGAAGAAAAAACTCATATCTCTTTCTGGGATGAAATGCTGGATATGTCAAAAAAACATTTTATTACTCAGATATTTGATAATCCAGAAGAGATAAAAAAGGATTTAGAAGATATTAAATTAAAAATCAGTATTCTGCTGGAGAAAGCATCAAAAATGAGGAGAAAATCAGATATTTTTGTTTCTGCACTCCGAATGGAATTTTATTTACTTCATCCTGCATTTTATACGTTTATACAGTTTTTTAAAATATTACAACCGGAAAAACCAGCTAGAATAAATTATGAAAGTCACTTGAATAAAATAATTGAAACCTTAAAAAATTATCGTGAAGAGACGTTAGACCTGGATTTATTTGGTGAAGTTCTGAATAATCTCCTAAAAGAAAATAGAAAATTAGTAGTCTTAAGCAATATTGATTTTCTTACAAAAATATTCAATAGAAGAGGTTTCTATAAGGCAATTAATCCTTTTATATTTTTAGCGCAAAGATCAAATTATAATGTTGCTATGATGATGATAGATGTTGATAATTTCAAAAGAGTTAATGATATTTATGGACATAAAGCTGGTGATGATATATTGAAAATGATATCAGACGCTATTAAGAAGAATGTCAGAAGATCGGATATAATCGGCAGGTATGGCGGAGAAGAATTTTTAGTTTTTTTCCCTCACGTTTCTTCCAATGCAATTTGCAAGTTAGGTGATAAAATACGTCAAAATATCGAAAAAGATTCCAGCAAAAATATCCCAGTTACAGTAAGCATTGGGATTAGTCAGAAAGTAATTAATGGAATACCAGAAAATGAACTTGACTTACTGATAAAAAAAGCTGATGAAGCAATGTATGAAGCTAAACGACAAGGGAAAAACAAAGTAGTGGTTTATAATTTGTGAGATTTAAATAAATTAATAATACTGCTTGCATCTCTTTTAATCCTGTAATTAATGATTATCCAATCCAATTATCTTGCTTTCTTAAGTTATTAAGGAGTATTAATATCAGTAAAAAAGTTCAGAAACTTAAATATAAAGATTTTAAAAATATTGTTAAGTATGCACCTCTGGTATCTATTGATTTGATAATTTTCAATAAAGATAATCAAGTTCTGCTGGGATATAGAAAGAACGAGCCAGCAAAAGATACATGGTTTGTTCCTGGCGGTGTAATTTTGAAAAACGAGAAAATTTCTCATGCTTTCAGCCGAATATCTTTGGATGAGCTCGGGATGTCAATCAATATGGATGCTTTTAATTTTCTGGGTGTTTACGAACATTTTTATGATAAAAATTTTGATGGGGATCCGGAATTCGGTACGCATTACATTGTTTTAGCCTATATGATAAAAATGCAAATACCTATCTCACAACTTCCTGATGAACAGCATAATACTTATAAATGGTTTGATATTAATGATTTGCTAAACGATGAAAGAGTGCATGATAATACAAAGGTATATTTTCAATGAATTGGGCAACTACAAACTATGCATTGTAGTTGCTCGATTCGTGAATAAATTTTACCTTGATTTTTTAAAAGTATTTATATATAATAAACTACTTATTCTTAAAATTAAGGGGGTGTTATATATGTATGTTATAATTGATAATGGCGGAAAACAGGAAAAAGTCAGAGAAGGTGATATAGTTAATATTGATAAAATCAATAAAAAACCTGGTGAGAAAATTGAATTAGAAGGAATATTATTTTTTGAAGATAAGGAACCGCAGGATTCAGGAAATACTTTAAAAAAGGCAAAGGTTGAAGCTGAAATTTTGCAAGAAATTAAAGGGCAAAAAGTTATAATTTATAAATATAAACGTAGAAAAAATTATAATAAAAAAACCGGACATCGGCAGGTTTATAGCCGTGTAAAGATAACAAAAATTGCTATTTAATAATTTTTAATTATAGTCTGTATTTAAATTCGGGGGGTGATTTTAATGGCTAGCAAGAAAAGCGGCAGTAGTACACAAAATGGCAGGGATAGCAAACCCAAAATGCTGGGGGTAAAATGCTTTGGCGGGGAAACAGTTCGCGCTGGCAATATAATTGTAAGACAACGCGGAACTAAATTCTATCCGGGAAGAAATGTTGGCATGGGAAGAGATAATACTCTTTTTGCAAAAATTGATGGCAAAATACAATTTATTGATAGATTAAAACATAAGGAAATATGTGTTGTTCCACTCAGCTAATGAATATACCCAACAGCAAACTGTAGGGGATCTTCTCTATTATTAAATAACCTGCAAGCCCTTAATGGAGATTTTTATGTTTATTGATCAGGCAATTATTATTGTTCATTCCGGTGACGGCGGCAATGGTTGTGTAAGTTTCAGAAGAGAAAAATTTGTGCCAAGAGGCGGTCCTGATGGCGGGGATGGCGGAAATGGCGGAAATATATTTTTTGAAGGGAGCCATTATCTCCAGAGTCTTCTTGACTTTCGATACCGTCCTAATTTTGCGGCTAAAAACGGGGACAACGGTAAAGGGAAAAACATGCATGGTAAAAACGCTGAAGATTTGATAATTAAAATACCATGCGGGACAATAATATATGACCACGAGACAGGTAAAAAAATAAAAGATATTATTGAGGATGGACAAAGGATATTAGTCTCTAAAGGCGGCAGAGGCGGTTTTGGAAACGCTCATTTTGCTACCAGCACCAATCAGGCTCCACGACTGGCTGAAAAAGGTCAGCCTGGCGAACAGAAAGTACTGAGATTAGAATTAAAATTAATTGCTGATGTTGGACTTGTTGGTTATCCAAATGCAGGAAAATCCACATTAATATCTAGAATTTCCGAAGCTCATCCTAAAATTGCAAGCTACCCATTTACAACTCTTACTCCTAATCTTGGTGTTGTAAAAATGGAAAATTGGAGGACTTTTATAGTTGCTGATTTACCGGGATTGATTGAAGGAGCGCATAAAGGTACAGGGCTCGGACATGAATTTTTAAGGCATATAGAACGTACACGTTTATTAGTACAAATTGTTGATATGTCCGGATTTGAAGAGCGCGATCCATGGGATGACTATGAAGTTATCAGCCGTGAATTGGAATTATACAGTCAAAAATTAAGTAAAAAAATAAAAATTATTGCGGCAAACAAAATGGATTTGCCGGATTCACAAAAAAATTTCAATAAACTAAAAAATAAATTTGAATCTTTAGGATATAAAATTTTCCCTATTTCCGGTGTTTCTGGTGAAGGACTAAAAGAATTATTGCAGCATATTGCTTCTTCATTGGATAAATTGCCTATTGAAGAAGAAAATGAGCAAATAGATGAAGAAATAATAGAATTTAGCCCTCGTTATTTAATAAAAAAATTAAATAATAATATATTTGAAATTGAAGGAAAAGAAGTTGAAAAATGGGTGGCAATGACTGATTTTGAAAATGATGAAGCATGCGAAAGGCTTCACAGAATTTTTCAAAAAATAGGAATTGAAGATGAGTTGAAATCTTTGAAAATTAATTCTGAAAGTGTTTTAAAAATTAAGGATACTAAGTTTAATTATTTTGATATTTGTTAGAAGGAGATTTTAATATGAATTTTCTAACTGAGATTATCTTGACTTTCTTTATTATAGTGTTATTAGTGCCAATATTTACAGGGATTATGGGAGATTTAAAAAATAGAAAGGTAAATAAATAAAAAATTTTTATGTCTCAAAGAAAAATAATAATTTACGGTGATTCTATTTTACGTAAAAAAGCTCTTCCTGTATCTGAAATAAATGATGAAATAATAAAGCTTACTGAAGATATGATAGAAACCATGTATAAAGCACCTGGTATTGGATTGGCAGCTAATCAGTTAGGGATTGATAAACAGATAATAGCAGTTGATTTAAAAGTTATTGATCCTCAGGCAAAAGCTTTTATTATAATAAATCCTAAAATTATTGCTTCTGATGGAATTGATACAAATGAAGAAGGGTGCTTAAGCTTTCCCGGAATAAATATTGAAATAAAGCGGTCAACTTATGTAAAAGTTGAAGGAATAAATATAAAAGGTGAAAAAATCAAATTAGAAAGTGAAAATTTGTTAGCAAGAATATTACAGCATGAAATTGATCATATCAATGGCGTGCTTTTTATCGATCATTTAAATTTTGTAAGAAAACAACTTCTGCGCAAGGAACTTAAAGAATTAGAATTTCAATTCCATCAAGGAACCTGAAATCAAGGAACCTGAAATGAAAATAATTTTTATGGGCACATCCTGCTTTGCTCTGCCGTCATTAGAAAAAATTGCTTCCATAAATAAATATAAAATATTAAAAGTGATCTCAACTCCTGATACTCTGCAAGGAAGAGGATTAAAATTAGTTCCCCCGCCTGTTAAAGATAAAGCAATCTCCCTAAACTTACCATTAATGCAGGAAGAAAAAATCAACAGTGAAATTTTTCTTTCAAAAATAAGAGAATTAGAACCTGATATTGGGATAGTAATTTCTTTTGGGAAAATATTAAAAAAAGAACTTCTAAATTTGCCAAAATATGGATGTATTAATATACATGGTTCCTTACTTCCCAGCTATAGAGGGCCGGCGCCTATTCAATGGGCAATAATAAATGGTGAAAAAAAAACCGGCGTAACATCAATTTTTATGAATGAAGGAATTGATACAGGTGATATTATCCTTAAAAAAGAACTTGATATTTTACCTATTGATACTTCAGAAACATTGTTCTCTAAATTATCAGTTTTAGCTGGAGATTTATTATTAGAAACACTTAGTTTGATTGAATCAGGCAAATTTTCAAGATACCCTCAAGATAATAATCTGGCTTCTTATACTCGTTTAATAAAAAAAGAAGATGGTAAGATAAACTGGGATTCTACCGCTACAAAAATAGTTAATCTTATTAGAGGTTTGACCCCATGGCCAGGAACATATACTTATATTGGGAATAAAATGCTAAAAATCTATGAGGCTTGCGTATCTGATGAATATAAAAACATAATTACACCTGGAAAAATTATTAAAATAGAAAAAGGAAATGGAATAACTGTATCTGCTAGTGAAGGTGCAATTTTAATTAAAACAGTTCAACCTGAAAACAAGAAAAAAATGTCTGCATATGATTTTGCATTAGGATACAATATTAAAATTGGGCAGGAATTAAAAAATGAATATTCCTCAAAATATTAAAAATATAAAAGAAAGAATTGCTAAAGCAGCTATTCGTTCCGGGAGAAAACCTGATGATATTATTTTAGTAGCAGTAACTAAAACCGTTAGCATCCCCAATATACAGATAGCTTTAAATGAAGGGATTACGATAATTGGCGAAAGCAGAATTCAGGAAGTTCAAGATAAATATGAGTTTGTAAAAGACAAGGTTTCACTACATCTTATTGGTCATCTGCAAAAAAATAAAGTTAGAGATGCTGTAAAAATGTTTAACATGATTCAATCTATTGACAGCATACCTTTAGCTGTTGAAATTTCCAGGGAATGCCAAAAACAAAACAAAATAATGGATATTCTTATCGAAGTTAAAACCTCCCATGATCCTGATAAAACTGGTATTAATCCTCATTATATTGAACAAACAATAAATGAAATTTCAAAATTACCACAGTTAAATATCAAAGGACTAATGACAATTGCTGATTTTTCAGAAGATTTGAATTGTGTTAAAAATTGTTTCAAGCGCTTACGGGAAATAAAAAAAAATCTTTCAAATAAATTTAGTTTGCCATATCTTTCTATGGGAATGACTAATGATTTTGAATTAGCAATTGAGGAAGGAGCCAATATGGTTCGTATTGGTTCTGGAATTTTCAATTATAATTAAAGTTATAAGCGAATTATCCGAAAATTTATTATAAATATTTTCTGACTTCTAGCTGAATGCTGAGGGCTGAACACTTACTATTTTTAGGAGCAAACTAATGGATTCAAAATTTTTAGAGAAAGAATTCTTTGAACTAATAAATATTGGAATAGCTCTTACAAGTGAGCATGAAATAGATAAACTTTTAAATAGAATTGTTTTTGAAGCGAGAAAATTTACACATTGTGATGCGGGAAGTCTATATATAAAAGAAAACGAAAATACTCTTAAATTCGCGGTAGTACAAAATGACACAATGGACAAACGTATTGGAGAAAATTTAAGGAAAGCCTCTTTTACTCCATTTCTTATACCTTTAAATAAAAAAAGTCTGTCTGGATATGTAGCTATTACCGGTCAAATTTTGAAAATTGATGATGTATATAATATCCTGCCTGAAAGTGAGTTCCAATTTAATAAAGATTTTGATTTACGAAATAATTATCGTACTAAATCAATGCTTGTTGTCCCTTTATTTGATACTGAAGCAGAAATTTTAGGTGTTCTTCAGCTTATCAATTCTCTGGATGAAAATAAGGAAATTATCCCTTTTGATACATATTATGTCCGCTTTGTTCAATGCCTTGCTTCTCAGGCTTCTGTTGCAATAAAAAATGCCAGATTAGCTTTTGAATTAAAAAAAGCTCATCTTAATACTTTGCTTAGACTTTCAATCGCATCCGAGTACCGCGATGATGAAACAGGAAAACATGTAAAAAGAATATCAGCTTTTTCAGAAATAATTGCAGAAAATCTTAATCTTCGAAAAGATGCTGTTGAATTGATAAAATATTCAAGTTTAATGCATGATATTGGAAAAATCGCAATCCCTGACTCGGTCTTACTTAAACCAGGAAAATTAACTCCTGAAGAGCGAAAAATAATGGAATTGCATACAATAAAAGGCGCAGAAATACTTGATGATAAAGATTCAATAATTCTTTCATCCGCAAAAATAGTTGCGCTTAACCATCATGAAAAATTTGATGGGACTGGTTATCCAAACAAATTAAAAAATGAGGAAATTCCGATTAGCGGCAGAATTGTATCTCTGGCTGATGTCTTTGATGCTCTTTATAGTAAGCGCTGTTATAAACCTGCATTTCCTCTTGAAAAAGTAATACAAATAATTAAAGATGATACAGGCAAACATTTCGATCCAGATGTTGTGGAAGCATTTTTCAAAGGATTTGACAAAATATTAAAGGTATATGAAGAATATAAAGATAAGGATGATGAAATTTAAAAATTAATCTTTATTACATTACAAAAAACAAATACCTTGACATTGTTTAATTTCTATCTTATAAGATTTAAAACATTATATTCCCTATAATTATTATTCCACTTTCAAAGGATATTATATGCAAAATAAACTTTTTACAACTTATGAAGTTGCCAGTATATTGGGCGTGCATCACACAACTATCATTAACTGGGTGAAAGAAAAAAAACTTAAAGCTTTCGTTACTCCGGGAGGACATCGCAGAATTAAAAAAGAAGACATTAAATCATTTGCAGAAGAATATAACATTCCTATCCTCAATGAATTTGATAAAAAGAATAAACTTGTTTTAATCGTAGATGATAATCAGGACATTTTAGATGAACTCAGTGAAGCTTTAAACGGGAATAATTTTGAAATTGATACAGCAACAGATGGTTTTCAGGCAGCTAAAAAAATATATGAAAATAATCCTGATTTAATACTTCTTGATTTTAAAATGCTGGGGATGGATGGTTTTGAGGTTTGTAACGTATTAAAAAATGATAAAAAAACAGCACGTATACCGATTTTTGCAGTTACTTCCTTAAGTTCAGATGAGGATAGAGAAAAAATAAAACGTTGTGGTGTTAAAGAATTTTTTCCTAAACCTATAGACATTGAAAAAATACTAAAAAAAATAAAAAAAGTTATGGAGTTATAGTTGAGGGGAATAATATTTTACTTTGACAAGCCTATTTTTTAGTAAAAAACCGATGAATTACTGTCTTTAATTATCTAAATTGAACTGCAGTTAGAAATTCAGAATATCTTCTGGGATTATGAAGAAATTCAAAAAGACTGCGTAAGAAGGCTCCCTGCCAAGCATTATTTTAAAGTAATTTATAACTAATTAAAAACAACATAAGAAAATTTAACTTTTATTGATTAAGTCGTTAAGTTTTACAAACTTATCGGTTAGACTGTTGTGAACCACATGTAAAATGACCCAATCAAAGTAATTTTGAGGAGGCTCATGAAAGCAATTATATGCACAAAATATGGCTCACCGGATGTTCTTCAGCTTAAAGATGTAGGAAAACCTATTCCCAAGGGGACAATGAAAATGGATATGAAAGTAAAACTTTCAACATTATGGATGGTTATAATGTTGAATATGCTCTATTGAAAAAAAACTAGAGAAGAAAGGAGAAAAAATATGAATTCAAATAAAAAGACTGCTAGAATTGCAGGATTGTGGTATCTAATTATGGCTGTATGCAGTATCTTCAGCATGGTGTATGTGGACTCAAAACTTTATGTAACCGGCGATGCTATTGCCACAGTCAGTAAAATTTTGGCATCTGAGTGGCTATTCCGTCTAAGCTTTGTGAGCAATCTTGTCGGACAAATCTGTTTCTTGTTTTTGGCTGATGCTCTATACAAACTGCTCAAATCAGTGGACAAGGACCATGCAAGACTGATGATCATACTCATTGTTGCCAGTGTCCCTGTAGCCCAATGGCAGTAACTTAAGGAAAAATAAAAAAGTCCTCCTCATTAAATAC
>CAYWFU010000089.1:0-13395 GCA_964457585.1 uncultured bacterium
TAATTTAAAAGCTTGTCTTAAGTATTTTAATGGAGAAGAGAGATATTTGTATAAAACATAGAAGGTAAAAAATATTAAATAAAATTCTACTGGTCTGAAGTCTACTGTCTGTTGTTTGAATTGCAGTCATAGAATTAAATGACTTGTTTTTTCATTTTAATATGTTAAAATATAATAAATCATGAATTATCTGAAAGTGCCAAGAATACTGTAGATATCTCGCAGCTTACCGCGAGGTTCTTCATTATAATTAAAAAGGAATAATTATGAATACTATTTCTTCAAGTGAAAAAGAATATTGCATTTCTTTTATTTTCAATGATCCAGTTATTTCTATTAAAAAATTAAAAACTTATGGTCTATCAGAAAAATCAGCATGGAATTTATTAGATGAGCGCAATTCTCTTGGTGGTAAATTTTATTCAATCGATGATTTTGAAGAGCTTATTGGTATACCTGAAAAAGAATTAATAGAAATTTATAAAAGTATTATAAAAAAAAATAAAATAAATTTTAAAAATGAGCTGCAGCTATGGAAATCATGGGGAGAAGATAAGCCTGTACTTATTTTTATTCATGGTCATAGTTTATCAAAACAATCGTGGATTGCTCCATATAATGAAAAAATACAGAATTGTAATATAAAGTTTAAATATTTATTGACAGATTATAAACATACTCCTACTGAAAAAAATGCTGGAGTGCACGAAAATCCTCCACAGCATACTTTTCTGCAATTTGGACTTTCTAAACCTCTTGAATATCTTGATCTTCCGCCAAAATCCTTATGGTTTTTTTTTAAGGAAAATGGATATAATATGGTAACCTGGTCTCAAAAATCACCGAATGGAAGTATAGAAAATGCAATTGCTGAACTCAATAATTATATTATTCCAACAGCAAAAAAAATATTTAATACAGATAAATTTGTATTAATCGGTCATGGGCGCGGGGGACTGATTGCAAGAAAATATACAGAACTTTACAATGATAAACGCAAAGATGTGTCAGGAATTATAATGCTTGGCACGCCAAATCAAGGTACCAATCTATCGCAATTTGCCAAGGAACTGTCTGTACTATTCAGCAGTTTATGTATTTTTATTGATGAAGAAGCGCCATTATCCAGTTTAAGTTCAATGATTTTACATGGAGTACCTGATCCGTTGAAAATAAACCTGACACTTTTAGATGAAGCCATTGAAAAACAGGCACTGATTATAAAAAATATAAAAACATTTTTTAATGAATTGCAGATTTTTTTGACTACAGAAGCTTTAAAGGAAATGAGCACAGTTTCTGATTTTATATCAAATCTTAGAAATGAAAAAAAAGATTCTGTTTATTATGCTTCGATCTGCGGGGACGAAAATACTTTTACTAAATTGTATCTATGGTTTTATAAACCAACTAGTTTTATCCCTCACAAAAAAAATAACTATCAATGGATAATCAGACCAAAAGAAATAACAAAAATATTGGATATTGTTGAAAAACTGCTGCCTCATCTTTTAATCCCGCGTGAATTCTCAAAAGGTAAAGGAGATGGTTTTGTTTCCTTGGAAAGTTCGAAATGGAATTTATCGGATGAATCTCATATATTTCATCTTAATCATCTGGATTTGCTGGTTAATTATAATGTAAAAGAAAGCATTCTTAAAATTCTTGGAAAAATAGAAAAATTAAGATAGACTGCCTTATTAAAAAAGTTAGATTATGAAAACCATAAATTTTTTTTTAATTGTATCCATTTTATTTTTATTACATATCTCAACCTTCGCTGAAAAAAATTCTAAATTACCGGAGAAAATAAAATGAGAATTAGTAAATCAATGTTTATTTTTGTATTAATGTGTTTTGTATATTTATTAGCAATTGGATGCGGCAGCAGCAGTAAGAAAAAAGATGATAATATAAATCAGGGGCAGAATATAAATACTATCCCGTCTGCTCCAACTGGCGTTACAGTAACCACTGCTCAAAGTGGAACAGATATATCAATAGCATGGAATAATGTACAAGGTGCAACATCTTACAATATTTACTGGGCAACATCAGCAGGTGTTAACAAAAATAACGGAACAAAAATAACCAGTCCTATAAGTCCATATAATCATACCGGGCTTACAGCCGGCACTGCTTATTATTATGTTGTAACAGCCGTAAATAGTATAGGAGAAAGCAGTGAATCAAATGAAGCATCAGCAACAGCAGGTGTTAATATTAATGCTCAACCATCCATTCCAACTGGAATTAATACTTCTATTTCAGGTAATCAGGTAACTATTACATGGAATACTGTATTAAATGCAACATCTTTCAATATTTACATGGCTACTACTTCCGGTGTGAATAAAGATAATTATAATACTTTGCCTAATAATATGATGCATACTTCAGATACCAATTCTTTTATTCATCAGGATCTGGAATATGGAACTAAATATTATATTGTAATAACATCAGTTAATTCAAATATATCATTTGAAAGTGATGAATCATCTGAAATTATTGTGGCTATGCCTTCAGCACCTATTCCCGGACAACTTGCAGTTGCAGGCGGAGTTTCTGCATCACAAGCAGTAATGAGCCAATTAACTGAAACTGATGAAGACGCTGATTCAACACCGGGCGGAGCAACTGAGCTTAATGAATCTCTGCCAGAATTAGAGGATTCTCTTAATAATGCTCCATCAGGATATGAAATCGATCAAACAGCAAAAATACCAACAAAAAAAGGAAGAATTATTAAAAGATTTGGATATACTGATTTGCTTGGTCCGGTAATCGGTCCTGATTCAACAGATGGTTGGTATTATTGGGTTTATGCATATGGAGATAATTCATGGAAAATATGGGTTAAGTGCTCTCCAGCGCATGATTTATCAAAAAGCTGGCCATTAAGAGCAGATACCTGGTGGTGGGCATGGACAGGAGAAAGCGGTATAGTAGTTGGCTATAAATGGATAATGGAATACTCAATGCTGAATGCGAACAGAATAGCAGGTACATATAAATTTGAAATAAGTTCTCTAGCTATAAAATATGCAGGGTCATGGTTTGAAGGCGGATTTGATTATACTAATTTTTTAGAAAGTTCATTAACAACAAATACGAATTATAATTACTGGAAATCTCATTGGATAAGAAGCTCTGGAGAAATAAGCGATTATTTTGGAAGATATTCGAATACAGTAAATAGTATTGATAAAAAAAATTATACATGGAATTATAAATGGTATTTTGGTACGGGAACAACCGATGATCCTGAATATGCAGAAAGACCTGAATATGGTGATGCATGGGCAACAACTCAAGCTGGTAACGGTTTAATTTATTGGGGTGAAGGAACAAGTATATATGAAAATGGGGTTTCATCATGGGAATATTGTTCTTATAGATATGATAAAGTGACAAACTGTTACACCAGGCCAAAGTTTAGCTGGAAGAGCGGCTGTGTAAGGAGTTTAGCTGTTGTGCAGGGTGATTTTGAAAATGCTGATGAAGCCAATGCTGTAAAAATTTGGGAAATTATTTCAAAATATAGCACGGGTTCATACATATCCTCACCTGTAAAATTTAGATCATATATTGAAAATGCAAATGTTTATATTAATGAAGGAAGTATAAAACAAGATGAAACATATACAGTTATTTTGACTAAAATAGATGGAATAAAATATAAGAAAAAATTTACAGGTTCAGAAATATCAATTTATTTAGATGTTGATGGAGATACTTGCGGCGGACAGATTCAAAAAATAAATGTTTATCCTGAAAATGACACAACATATGTCGGGCAATCAGTTGAATATTACGCTGTAGCTACAGATAATTATGATAATCCAATAGAGTCAGCAGATTTTGAGTGGTTTACAGACAATAGCGGAATTGCATCTATTGATATTGATTCAGGGATAGCCATTGGAGTAAGCCCTGGAACTGCAATAATTACTGCAAAATCAGGGGATATAGCAGGGACAGCATCATTATTAGTAAAACAGGTTCCTATTCCCGATGTACCAACAGAATTAAATGCAGTCCCCGGTAATGGACAGGTAGTATTAAATTGGAATATGGTAAATTTAGCGGCATCTTATAATCTTTATTATGCTATTGGCAGTACTGTAAGCAAATCAGATGCAAAAATAGAGAATGTAACAACGAATTCATATACTTTGTTAAATCTTACTAATGATACACAATACACATTTGCAGTAGCAAGTGTTAATGCATCAGGAGTATCTGATCTAAGTTCACCTGTTTCAGCAACTCCAAGAAACTCAACTTCAGGAGCAAAAAGTTTTAGCAAAGCTGTATCTGTTTTAGATGCATCTTATGGTAATTTGAGCGAATCTAAAAGATATTTATTTATGAACAGCAGTAATATTTTTGTAACATGGGCAAAGTCATTTTATCCAAAAGGTATAAGTTTAGATAAATCTTCAGATGGGCAGACCTTTGGGACTGATAACATAATTTATACAGCAGATACATATGTTGGTGGAAGTACTGCTATTTTTGATATGCCGCAGATTATTGGTTCTGAAAATATTTTTTATCTTTTCTTTACTGCATCTGTAGGAAGTAATAATAATATTTATTTTATAAAAACTACAGATGGAGGAATAACATTTAATTCTCCTGTTCTTGTAAAGAATAATTGCACATTAACTAAAGTTACTTTTGGGAGAAATGGCAGTGCAATTTATATTATTTATTATGATTCAAGCTATAAATTTATTTATTCTTCTGATGGAGGGCAAACATGGAGTAATCCGCTGCAACTTACAGGAATTACAACTGAACCGAATATAGCTTCATCAGGGGATGATCTTTATATTGTATATACTTCAAGTAAAGGTATTAATTTTCTTAAAGTTCAGGGAGAAACAACACTGGCCGATCCTGTAACGATTATAGATAATACTAATTTTCCAATTAATCCTTTTATAGGAATTAATGGAGGGAATATTTTTGTTGCATATGTAGGATGGCTAACATATTCAAATAATTATGTATATATAACAAAATCTACTGATGGCGGTTTAAATTTCAGCACTCCGCTTAAAGTTTCAAATAATACAACTTATTTTACTAATTTCCCAAAATTTGCATTTGACTCGCCAGGCGGTATGCATTTTATATGGACACAGGGGTATAATACATATTCGGATGGTTATGATGAAATGCAGGAATATTGCTTATACTATGCATTTAGCTCTGATAATGCTGCAACTTTTACAACTCCAACTCAAATTGCAGGCGGGGTAACAAAAACTTCAGTTACAAATCCAATAATTGCTGAAGCTGGCGGCAAAATTGGAGTAGGTTTTTATTTATATAATAGAAACGATTATAGTTATACTATATTTTTTAGTATCGGACAGTAACAATAAATAGATTATATTTTTGAGGAAATATTATGTATAGTGCTGTTAAATTAAAAAAGTTCATTTTTTTGTGTTTTATAACTATTTTTATTCTCGCATGCTCTTGCGATACAAAAAAGGATTTATCAAATTCAATACCAACAATAAAAATATTTTGTGACTCAACGGAAGTTATGATCAATGGGTCATTAAATTTTTCATCGAATGCAAATGATTCTGATGGTGATTCATTAACAGTAACATGGACAGCAACAGGCGGAGCTTTTGATAAAGCTATCGGTGCGAATGTGAAGTGGACAGCCCCGGCTATCGAAGGAAATTATGTAATTAAAGGAACTGTAATTTAATGGTCAATATTATATTGATTTATATGCACAACCGGAAAGGATATCTGCTGATGGTAACAGTGCGATAATTATTACTGCTATTCTTAGAAAAGTCGGAGTAAGCGGTATCCCTGGTCCCAAAAAGAGTGAAGAGACAGAAACAAATAAAAATACAGATGAGAGAATTGCTGGAGAAAAAATTTATTTTTCAATTACAGATGAACCGGAAGGATCCGCCGGCTCATTACGAATTCATCCGGAATATTTAGATGTTGAAGCTGAAGCAGCTATTACAGATGCTAATGGTGAAGCAAAAGCAATATATACTGTTGGAACAAAAACCGGATTGACTATTATATCTGCGATTGTACCGCTGTCTAAAGACAAAGGTGATCCAATAGCTGAAATTATTGGAGTTGTATTAATTCCTGATGTAAAAGAAAATTTATTTATTACAACTACTAATCCTGTTTTATATGCTGATGGGAATAGCACATCAGAAATTACTATAAAAGTAGAAGATAAATTAGGAAATCCATGTCAAGATGTTACGATTATGCTAGATATAATACCTGAAGGTTCAGAATATGGAAGTCTTGAAATTACAAACCTCGGAGATGATATTACTAATGAAAAAGGAGAAATAAATGTATTTTTTAGAGCCGGTACAATTCTGGGGAAAGTAAAAATCAGAGCAAAAATAATATCAGATTCTCAAATTGATGATGGACTATATCAATTTAGTATTGGAGAATATATAACTGCTGAAGAAATGTTTAAAAATGCAAAAGCGGATTTCCCACAGGATAATCATAGTGATGATGTAAATTATATGCTGGGTAAAACTTATGAATATCTGAATGAAAATAATGAAGCAATTATAAATTACAATGAATTGGTTGAATATTATTTAAATGGTCCATGGGCAAATGATACTTTATATAGAATCGGTCAAATATATGCCAAAATCGGTGATTATGAAAATGCGATTAGTACATTTAAAAAGCTTATTAATAACGAATATTTAAAAGGGCAGAGCGAAGTTTATAAAAATAATTTAAAAGATAATTCATTATTCAGACTTGGAAATTTGTATGAACGTGAAAAAAACTATGAACTTGCAAAACAAGCTTATCAAAATATTATTGATACGTATAGCAATTCAAATGAAAATTATTTTATTGATGCAGCAAAGGCTGCATTGGAGAGAATTGAAAATTTAGAATGAAAAATAGCAGTGCGTCCTGCAATTCTCTGTTAAAAAGTTATTGTAACTGAACTTTATCCATTCTCATTTAGAGAATTTCTTCATTTCAAAGAATATGAGTTTAAACATGAAGCCTTATTTCAGACTAAGGAAAGGGGTTTCAGGTAAAAATTTACGATTTCTAACCAATGCACCAAGTGTCAATGCTTTTTCTTTCCTGCATTAAAAATGCAGGGATGAATTTAAATCAAAAGCAAGTGGAATTCAAAAGACAAATGTGGTTTTGCTTACTTTATAAATTGCAATTCATAAAGCTCTTTATACAATTTTGACTTCGTCATTAATTCATTATGAGACCCAATATCCTGAATAATACCTTTATCCAAAACTATAATTCTATCAGTATGCTGGATAGTTGAAAGCCTATGTGCGATTATTATTGTTGTGCGGTTTGAAAATAGATTATTTAATGCTTTTTGCACCTGGCGTTCGGATTCGATATCCAGACTGGACGTTGCTTCATCCAAAATTAAAATAACAGGATTTTTTAAAATAGCTCTGGCAATTGATAACCGCTGGCGTTCGCCTCCTGATAACTGCGTTCCGCGTTCTCCGACCATAGTTTTGAATCCATCAGGCATTTTGTTAATAAAAATACTTGCATTTGCCAGTTCACAGGCTTGTTTAATTTCATCAAATGATGCTTCTGGTTTAGCATAGAGAATATTATTTTCTACAGTATCATGAAATAAAAAAGTTTCTTGAGTTACAACCCCAATCTGCGAACGTAAAGATAAAAGATTGATTTTATATATATCTATATTATCTATTTCGATTTTTCCATTAGTTGGTGAATAGAAATTTAGCAGTAAATCCACCATTGTTGTTTTGCCTGCTCCGCTTGGTCCAACAATAGCAATTATTTCTCCTTTTTTTATAGTAATATTAATATTATTTAAAATTAATTTACCGGGTTCATAACCAAAACAAACATTATTGTAGGATATTTCCTTTTTTAATATATGATCAATGCGATCATTACTGCTGGCAATATAAGGTTCTATTTCAAAAATAGAGATTATTTTTTCCATTCCTGCAATTCCTGCCTGAAATATTCCATATACATTGCTTAATACCCCGATATGAGGTGTAATGGAAAGCAGTATTCCAAAATACATAAAAAATTCACCGCTGGTTAGATGCCCGTTTAATATGGATAATCCACCATACCCTAGAATTCCAACAGCAACTAATGTGAACAAAGTTTCAACCAGAGGTACCTCGAGTGAAGTTATGCGGGAAATTTTTTTGGCAAATACCATATAATTTTTATTTTCATTTCTAAATTTTTCTAATTCTTTTTCCTCCATGTTAAATGCGCGTACTATTCGCACCCCTGTAATGGTTTCCTGTAAAATTATATTTAAGTCAGCCATTTTATCCTGTAATTTTTTGGTAAGAGTGCGCATTTTATTGCCTAATTTAACTATTGGCAATAAAATAAACGGGGCAGATACAATAACAGCTAAGGTTAGTTTCCAGTCGAGTCCAAATAAAATTAAAAAAGAAATTATTATTTGAAAAATATTTATAAAAAAGTCCCGGATACCTTTACTTATTGCTTTTTCTAAATTTACCATATCAAATGTAAATCTTGAAAGCAGTGTCCCTGTATGCTCATTTGAAAAATATTTTAAAGGCAGTGTCCATAAATGTTTATATAAATCATGACGGATATTACGTATTGTCAACTGCCCTGCTGAACAGGAAAGATAATACTGCAGAAAATAAAATATTCCTTTGATTACTGCAACAAAAAAAATAATTACAGCTATTTGTTTTAATCCGGTAATCGGATCCTTGAAATCAAGAAAGCTATTAATATAATTAAATAACCATATTATGATTTTGCTTTTATTTTGTATATTTGGAATAGCAATATCTGTCTTAAAGAAAATTATTCTATCGAATATGGGTTGAATAAGACTTAAAAATAATGCGTTTAGAAAACTATATGCCAGAGCAAAAATAATAGATAAAAAAATAAAAAATTGATATTTCCATAGATATTTATATAAATATGACAAATAATTCATATAGCCTCTTTATGAAGATTATATAAGCTCTTATAGAGTTCAAGTGTTTTTTTAATCGTTACATCAGTAGAAAAATTTTCTTCGATAAATTTTCTGCCAGCTGATCCAAATTTCTCTCTTTTGTTTTTATTATAAAGCAGTTCAATAATATATTGTGCTAACATCTCTATATCTTCAGATTGTATAAGATATCCTGTCTCATTATGTTTAACTATTTCAGGATTGCCGCCAACTGATGTTGCTATTACTGGTTTCCCCATACTGGAAGATTCCCTGATTACACCTGCCAAACCTTCAAATCTTGATGTATTAACTGAAATATCAAAAGCAGCGATAATTTCAGGGATATCTCTTCTGTAACCTGTGAAAATTATATTATTGGAAATTCCTAAATCCTGCGCCAGATTAGAAAGGTTTTTATGCTGAGTTCCTTCACCAACAAGCATAAATTTAGTCTCGGGAATTTTTTTAATAACTATTTGCGCAGCTTTTAGAAAAATATCCTGTCCTTTAAAATTATAAATAGAATAATTAGCAATTTTGCCAATTAATTTATCCTGCGGTTTTATATTAAATTCTTCTCTTATTTTATTTCCACTAACAAAAGGATTAAATTTTTTAATATCTACACAGCTGTATATTACTGAAATTTTATTCGATTGAACTTTTTGATCAACTAAATTTTTTTTTACTGCTTCTGATACAGCAATAATCCTGTCTATTCTATTAGATTTATATTTAAAGCTGGAAAAAAAATTATTGCGTATTTTATAAATAACTCTTCTTGATGCAATAAAAACAGTATCCGGCAAATAATAAGCTGATATAAGTCCCAATGTATGCACTTTAGGATGATGTGCATGAATTATATCTATCTTTTTTTCTTTTACAAAATTTATTATTTTTCTGATTGTACCTATATGTATTTCTCTTTGCAGATAGAAATCAATAACTGGTAACCCCAAATCATTACCAGCTTTAAATAATCTGCTTTCAGGATCACACCCAATAAAAATTTCTTCACCCTGTTCTTTCAAGCCCTTGCTGAGCAAAACAATCTGTTCAATACCACCGCTCCAGTTTAAAGCATCTGTAAGTTCTAATATCTTCATTAATTTCGTCCTTTATCTAATCCGTAAACAATGAAAAAAAATCAGCTAATGGTTCATTTGAATATACATTGAGTCTGATCCCAAACCACCAATTACCTCGAGGCCAGACTTTGACACGTTTAAGCTGCCAGAAATCTGTATTTAAATTTATTTTATTTGATCCTTTTTTAGTTGAAAGAGTCCCAATATAACCAGCGTTTTTTGCATAAGTTAAAGATTGTTCATTATATTTGCCCCATGGCCATGCAATAAATAAAGTTGGTTTAAACAAATTTTTTCTAATTAATCTGCGCGATAATTCGAGTTCTTTTGTAATTCGCTGTATAGCTTCTTCTTTAGTTTCATAATATTCATTTATTTTATGAGTTTTACGATAATTTTCCACCTCGTTATTTAAAATTTTTTTATAATTATCTTTATTTTTCTTAAAGAAATCTTCTCCGCCATTTTTATTTATATATTCTGCTATAAAATCACGTAATTTTTTATCATCAAAAAATCTAATTGCTGTCAATCCTGACATTTGTTCATAAACAGGGATTCCTATGCGCATATCACCATTAGTGCAAGTAGCAAGCGCCCAATAATTTTCATGGTTAAAGTCTATAATTTTATTGCTTGTGAAAAAACTGCTGTGAGAGTGTGAATGAGATTCTATATCAATCAGACCGCTGTCCGTCATTCGCCTCATTTCTTCCCATGTAAGGAAGTATTTATAGGATTCATCTTGATGAGTATAGCTAAAAAAATTAACTTCATTATGCTCTGGAAATTTGGGCAAATCCTGCTTTCTATCTCTGCCTCTCCAGACATCTTCCAGATTAGCCCTGTATTTCTTACTATTTTTTATATAGGATGTAATTACAAATATAGTTGCTTTCATTTTATATTTTTTAAGAATCGGATATGCATATACCCAGTTATCCAGATATCCATCATCAAAAGTAATAATAACTGATTTTGCAGGAATTTTTCTTCCTTGTTTAATAATTGAATAAAATTCATCCAAAAAAAGAGTTTTATAATCATTTTCAAAAAGATATTTCATCTGTTCTTCAAAATTCTCTGGAGTAACAGAAAGAGAATCTTTGTCAGTATAATTGACATGATGATATAAGAGGATAGGGATACTGGTTGATTGATTTGCATATACATATAGTATCAAACCTAATAAGATCAAGTTTATTACTGATAATAATGTTCGTTTAATAGATTTTTTCAAAAATACTCCTTTGAAATTTTTTTATATACTCAGCGAGGCCATAAATTTGCGTTTTTTCGGTGAGGATTTGGCATTGAGAGCAAGGCGCGAAGGTGAGAAATAGTCTACTACTATTTCGAACCTGAGCAACACAGCTATCAATGTCAAAGACCAGCGAAAAAACGCAAATTTATGGCCTCGCTGAGTATACACCCATTATTAAGCTTGCAAGCCGGGCTGCTCCAAAACCATTGTCAATATTAACTACAGCAAGACCAGGTGCGCAGCTATTCAGCATTGAAAGAAGCGGAGCAATGCCGTTAAAATTTGCTCCGTAACCAATACTTGTAGGCACAGCAATAATTGGTTTACTCACCAGTCCGGCAATGACACTTGGCAACGCTCCATCCATCCCCGCAGCAGTTATTATAACTTTTGCTTTCATTAGAACTTCTTTATTATCAAACAATCGATGAATTCCAGCAACACCGGCATCATAAAGAGTTTTTGTCTTATATCCAACAAAGTTCAGGGTTTCTTTTGCTTCTTCTGCAACAGGAATATCAGATGTCCCTGCTGTAATAATTGCAATATAGCCTTTTTTTGTTTTAGGTTTATTATTTATAATTGTTATTGTTCGCCCAAGAGAATTATATTTTGATTCAGGAAATTTATCGTTAACTAATTTATATATTTCGTTTGAAGCTCTTGTTGCAAGAACATTTGTTTTATGAAACATCATTCTATCGATTATTCTAATAATTTGTTCCGGAGTTTTTCCAGTACAAAATATTGCTTCAGGGAAATTCTGTCTGATTTCCCGATGAGTATCAATTCTGGCAAAATCCAGATTTTCATAAGGAAAATGTTTAAGCATTTCCATAGCTTTATCTATTCCTATTTTATTTTGCTGGATTTGTATTAGAATTTCTTTTAGATTATCTTTATTCATTATTATTTTCCTTTTATGCCCTTACTGAGGATAAATACTGTTCCAAAATATTCTTAATATCCTGAAATTTATTTTGCTTAATTATTTCCTGCCGAACCAGATGAACAGCGGGTAATCCTTTTAAATACCAGAACAGAACCTTATAACTTTCTCTTATTCCCTTTTTTTCTCCTTTGTATTGTACTTCATATTTAAGATGTTGCAAAGCAACTTTTATTTTTTCATGAGTATCAGGAGGCGGCAGTAATTCTCCTGTCTGCAAAAAATGTTCGGAAGCCTTGAAAATCCATGGATTACCTAAAGCGCCCCTTCCAATCATTACTGCATCGCATCCGGTTTCATCAAACATACGCTTTGCATCTTCTGGAGCTGTTATATCTCCATTCCCAATTACAGGTATTTTAACACTATTTTTTATCTGTTTTATTATTTCCCAATCAGATTTGCCAGTAAACATCTGCTCACGTGTTCTGGGATGAATGATTATTGCGTCAACTCCTTCTTCCTGAGCGATTTTAGCTATTTCAACAGCATTAATATGATTTTTATCCCAACCGGAACGAATTTTTATAGTAAGAGGTATATTGATTTTTCGTTTTACAGATGAAATTATTTTTGCAATCCTGAGCGGGAATTGCAATAAATATGAACCCGATTGAGCTTTTATAACCTTTTTAACCGGACATCCAAAATTCAAATCCAATATATCTGCCTTTTCTGCGCATACTATTTGAGCGGCATCTGCCATATGTTCAGGATTACTGCCAAAAATTTGGATTGCTATCGGTTGTTCTTCTGGAATAAAATACAATAGGGTTTTAGTTTTTTTATGATGACGTATCAATCCTTCACTTGATATCATCTCAGAAAATACCATCCCGGCTCCAAAACGTCTTGCTATAATTCTAGCAGGAGAATCTGTCACTCCTGCAAGAGGTGCAAAAATTAAGTTATTTTTTATTAATACATTTCCAATATACATTGAATGGATGTCCTTTTTTTAGTTTAGGGACTCCTATTATACCAAAAAACATGTTATAATGATTTATAAATTACTCAAGTTGACTGACTTTTTAGGTGTAAAATTAAAATTTAAATATCAAAAATC
>CAYWFU010000090.1:0-13300 GCA_964457585.1 uncultured bacterium
CCATTGGACATGCAGGAGGTTGTGTCATTCCCGACATGTTTTATCGGGAATCTAGATTTTGTTGACTTAATTCTATGGTGTCGTACTTTGAACTGTTTTTACTTTGTGTCTTTGTGCCTCTGTCGCTTTGTAACTTAAAATTATACTATTTCATAATTTCTATATTTACTTTCTGCCGTAAATTATTTAACCATATAATATATTTGCTTTCCATTTGATTTTGCAGTAAGGCGTTTTTAATTTCATCATGCAGAGTATCATACTGAACAAATCGTTTATCCAGAGCTTGAATAATATGATAACCGTATTGTGTTTTTACTGGATCGCTGATTTCATTTAGTTTGAGATTATAAGCTACTTCACCAAAACCTTCTATCATCATATTTTTTTTGAAATATCCCAAATCTCCGCCCTTTTCACGGCTTAATGGATCAAGGGACTTTTCACGGGCAATTTGTTCAAAAGAAGATCCAGCATCCAATTGTTTTTTTATTTCATTTGCTTCATCAAGTGTTTTTACTAAAATATGTCTTGCTTTAACTTCTTCTTCTCTTGGAAGTATTTTTTGTTCTTCTAAAAAAATAATATTGTATCCATAGCGTGTTCTGACAGGTTGAGAAAATTCTCCGACTTTGAGCTTATTAAGTACTTCCTCAAATTCCGGTATCATATCTCCCTGTTTAAAATAGCCTAAATCTCCTCCTTCTTGAGCTTTTGGATCTTCAGAATATTTTTTTGCTAACTCTTTTATATCAGCCCCGCCTGCAAGTTCTTTGTATATATCTTCAATTTTATTTTTAGCTTCTTTTTCCTGTTTGGAATCTGCATCAGGTAAAATTTTAATTAAAATATGTCTGGCATGCGTCTCGCGTCCGATATGTAAGAAATATTCACGAATATCGCTTTCAGTAACATCCAGATGTGAGCGAATTTCTCTGTAAATTAAACGTTGAATAATCATGTTTTCCTGAACTGATTTTTTGAGTTTTTCATTTAGAGAATCAGGATTAAGCCCTTTTTTGCCAAGAGCTTCTAAAAATTTAGAATCATCATTATTAAAACGTTCTTTTAATTGAGTAATATTTTTTTTAACTTCTTTTTCTACTTCTTCATCGCTAACAGTTACATTTAATTTTTTTGCTTCCTGTAATAAAATTCTACTTTCAACCAATTTTCCCAGAATTTCGGTTTTTTGTTTTTTTAAAACCTGTTCAACTTCTTCAGGTTTATAATTCTGCAATAAATCTTCTCTTAAAGAATCCAATTGCTCTTCTAATTCACTTTGAGTAATTATTTCATTATTTACTTTAGCCATTATTCGATCAATAATAATTGCGTTAATATTTAAATTTTGAAAAATAATTAGTATCCCTATTAATAATAAATAAAAAATATTTTTTTTCAATCTATTCAAAAAAAGTCCTCCTTATAATTTAGGTATAGGAATTTGGAACGCTCGATAAATCGAGCAACTACATTGAAATTTTTGTAGTTGCCTGATTTATCAGGCTTAATTTTTCTATTTAATTTCCTCAAATTCCTCTAAATAGACACTTTCATTAACATACTGATTATAAATATCTATAAGTTTTTTTGTATAATCACCTATTATGCCATTATTTATTTTTACATCATCAATTTGTAATACCGGAATAATACCGCGGACACTATTAGTTAAAAAGCATTCATCTGCTTCATAAAGCTCCTGTGGTTTTATTAATTCCTCAAAAACCGTTAAATTTGCACGTTGTGCCAGCTCAATTACGGTATCGCGTGCAATTCCTTCTAAAATTCCAGAGTTTATAGAGGGTGTAATTAATTTAAAATTTTTTATTAAGAATATATTGGTTATACTGCCTTCTGTAACATATCCATCTACATTTAATAATATTCCTTCAAATGCATTTAATCTTTTTGCTTCCAGTTTTGCTAAAATACTATTTAACATATTTGCAGTTTTAAATGAAGGATTAATAGCTGTTGACAGATTTTTTCTTGTTTTAACAACAGCGATTTTAACACCCTGAATAGGAATATCGATTATTGTTTTTACAATAATAATTAACATTGGATTGTGACACAAATCTATATCCAGGCTAACCTGTCCGATACCTCTTGAAATACAAATTCTAATATATGCATCGCGTGCCTGATTTTTTTCTAAAGTTTTGGCAACTGCCTGTGCAATTTCATATTTGGTAAATTTATGATGAAGAAAAATACCATTTGCTGATTTCAGGAGTCTATCTATATGTTCAGAAAGCTTGAAAAATTTTCCGCTGTATGAACGCAGAGTTTCAAATACAGCATCGCCATATAAAAAACCATGATCGAATATCGAGATTGCAGCATTTTCTTTTAAAACAAATTCCCCATTTATATAAACATATTCAGGTATATTATCTTTTAGCACTTCTAATCTCCTGATTTAATGTATTAGCTGCATCAAAAACATTTTTATAAATTTTTAATGCTTTTAATAAAGCTTCAGCTTTATATATTGTTTCATAATATTCTCTTTGAGGAATTGAATCTGCAACAATTCCTCCGCCTGCTTGTATGTAAGCTATCCCATTTTTGATAAGAATAGTTCGAATTAGAATATTAATATCCATATCACCGGTAAAACTTATATATCCCGCAGACCCTGTATACAAATATCTATTTACTGTCTCTAATTCATTAATTATTTCCATGCATCTGATTTTGGGAGTACCGGTAATTGTACCGCCTGGAAAAGTAGCTTCAAGTACATCCAGCCAGTCTTTATTTTTTTTTAATTTTCCAATAATATTCGAGACAATGTGAATTACATGTGAATATTTTTCAAGAATCATAAGTTCATCAACTTTGATTGTGCCATATTCACAAACTTTTCCAATATCATTACGCTCCAAATCAACAAGCATAATATGTTCTGCGCGTTCTTTAGGGCTTAATAATAATTCAGCTCCCATTTCTTCATCTTTTGTTTTAGTAAAACCCCTTGGCCTGGTTCCTGCAATTGGCCTTGTTTCAACTTTATTATTTTCAAGCTTTACAAGACGTTCAGGAGAAGAGCTTATAACCTGAATATCCTGGAAATTTAAAAAACAAGCAAAAGATGAAGGATTTATTTTTCTTAAAATTTTATATAATCTGAATGAATCACCTTCAAAATCTATAGAAAATCTTTGTGATAAATTAGCTTGAAATATATCCCCTGCGCGAATATACTCTTTAGTTTTTTCAATCATTTTAACATAATCAGATTCTTTATAATTTGAAGTAAAATGATTAAATATTTTATATTTTCTGTCTATATCAGTATATTCTTTGTCTTTTTGCTCCTGTAAAATGTTATCTATCAGTTCAGATTCATCATTTTTATTATTAAATTTAGTTTCTTTAATAATTTTTTCGATTTTTTCAATGTCTTTAATTGCTTTTTTATAACTTTTAATTTTATTTTTATGAATTTTAGTATTTTTTAAAATCTGCAGTTTATTATTAATATTATCAAAAATAATTATTGAGTCAACAAAAACAAAATAGCAATCAGGTATATTAAGTTCATCTGCCTTATCAAATAGTATTTTTTCAAAAAAACCAACAATCTCATATGTGAAGTATCCTACACCACCACACTGAAAAGCACAGATTTCAGGTAATCTTAAACTTTTTCTTTTATTAATGATTTTACGTAGTTCTTTTAAAGGATGTCCTTTTTTAACAATTTTTTTTTTTGATTTAATAATTTCTATTAATCTTTTTTTACTTTTAAAAATAAGATATGGATCGAAACCAATTATTGAGTATTGTCCAATTTTTGGATGTTTTTGAACACTCTCCAGTATAAAAGAATTTATTTTTTTCCCAAGTTTCTCATAAACTGAAATAGGAGTCAATGTATCAATTGGTATTTCTTTATAAATAATTGCATAAGAACCTGATTTTAATTTTTTTACTTTTTCTATTGGAGGAAAAAACATAATTTATTTTATCTAATAATATTGTAAGCATTCAGCCATCAGCTTACAGCATTCAGCTAGAAGTAAGAGAACCATGGTAAAACTAAAATCTTTAATGAGATACATATACTTTTTATGCTTTAAAAGCTTTATAAGCTGATAGCTGACAACTGATAGCTGAACGCTTACATAATATTTAACTCCGAGGTTAGGGTTTTTAATATATAAACATATATTTGAAAATATGTCAATTGGAAAATTTGAAAATTCCAAATCCCAAATATCAAATCCCAAATAAATTTCAATATCCAAATTACAATTACAAAAATAGTTTGATAGTTGTTTGGGTATATATTGAAATTTGGTGCTTATTTGTAATTTGGTGCTTGTAATTTGGAATTTAGGCAGTTGTCCGAAGGGTAATAGGAATTGGAGATTAATTCGCTCCGCTTCTTCAGAATGACATCCAATACCAGCGTGTCATTCTGAGCGAAGCGAAGAATCTATTTCATTAAATCTAGAATAATCCTTTAACTTTTCCTGTCTCTACATCAACATCCACTCTGCGGTAAGCAGGATCTGAACAAGTTCCAGGCATAAGTTTTATATTTCCGGCTATTGGAACCACAAAACCAGCGCCTTTGTAAATTAAAATATCTCTAACAAAAAGCTTCCAGCCTTTTGGAGAGCCTTTTAAATTAGGATTGTCAGTAAGAGAAAGGTGAGTTTTTACCATGCATGTTCCCATTTTAGCAATTTCAGGATCAGCTTCCATAGTTTTAGCTTTAGTTAAAGCTTCAGCACTAAATTCTACTCCATCAGCACCATAAACTTCTTTTGCAATCAATTCAATCCGTTGTCTTAAAGGTGTGCTGATTTCATAAAGGAATTTAAATTTGCTAGGTTCATTGCATGCATCAACTACTGCATCTGCCAGTTCAAGAGCACCATCGCCGCCTTTTTCCCAGTGTTTAGAAAGAGCTACTCGGGCTCCCGCAGCTTCAACTAATCTGCGTACTGTTTTTATTTCATTGTCAGTATCAGTATAAAAAGCATTAATACATACAACAGGATTAATGCCTGCTTTTTTAACAGTATTAATATGCTGAAGCAAATTCGGCATTCCTTTTTCTACCCAGCCGACATTTTCTTCTTTATAAATAGGATCAAGAGGATTACCTGGAAGTGGAATTGGAGCACCGCCATGACACTTGAGCGCTCGAATTGTTGCTACTATTACTGCTGCATTTGGTTTTTGACCGGAATATCGGCATTTTAAATTCCAGAATTTTTCAAATCCGATATCAGCGCCAAATCCTGATTCTGTTACTGTGTAGTCGCCAAGTTTTAATGCAATTCTGTCAGCAACAATAGATGATTGTCCAATAGCAATGTTAGCAAAAGGTCCGGCATGTACGAATACAGGTTGTCCTTCAATAGTCTGCATAAGATTAGGATTCAATGCTTCAACCATCCATGCAGTCATAGCACCATCTACTTCTAAGTCTCTGGTTGTTACCGGTTTACCTGATTTATCATAGGCAACAACGATTTTTCCCATTCGTTCTCTCATATCTTTTAAATCAGTAGCAACTGCTAAAATCGCCATAATTTCAGATGAAACTGCGATTGCAAACCCGGACTGCATCATCTGACCGTCCATTTTTCCGCCCATACCAATGATAATGTTTCTGAGAGCCTGAGCGCAGAAATCCATAATCCATTTCATTTCCACTCTATCAGTATCAATATTCAAACGTTTCAGACCTCTTTTAGCTAGCTGAGCATCGTTATAGTTAAATTCATGCTGCATTCTTGAAGTCAGCGCTACCATAGCCAGATTGTGAGCGTTCATGATAGCATTAATATCCCCGGTTAATCCAAGAGAAAATGGAGTGAGCGGAATGCATTGTGACAAACCCCCGCCTGCTGCTGATCCTTTTATATTCATTGTTGGACCACCAGAAGGCTGGCGTATTGCACCAATTACATTTTTACCTCGTTTACCTAATCCCTGAACCAAGCCAATAGTAGTAGTAGATTTCCCTTCACCGAGCGGTGTAGGTGTAATAGCGGTTACATCAATAAATTTTCCATCTGGTTTATTCCCCAGCCGATTTAATACTTTTTTATAATCTACCTTCCCCACATAATGACCATGAGGAAGTAATTCATCTTTTTCCAGCCCCAGTTGATCTGCTATTTGATATACTGTTTTCATTCTGGTTTCTGCATCTGCCGCAATTTCCCAATCAGGATGTTTAGTTGGATCTAACATTGTTGTTTTCTTTGAATCTAATGACATAAAATTGCTCCTTTCTTACCACTGATTTTTATTATAACCCTTAGGTTATATATAGTAGAATTCCATTAAGGAACTCATTGAAAGCTTAAAACAGTAAATATTATATATATCTTTTATTTTGTGTTTTACATATTTATATGGTTTAAAATTTTGAGGTATTATATCATTAAAAGTTTTTTTGTAAAGATTTTTTTGTATAATGTCATTGGTGTAGTTGCTCGATTTATCGAGCCTAATTTATTTTTCTTTAACCTCTATGATTTTTCCGTTCCTCACCCCAGTCCAAACCAATTTTTCGTTTAGAGCACGCGACATGAGAATGACGGTCTCAGTCGCATTATCGAGTTTAAGTGGTCGATACTCCAGTTTAGCAATGGGGAACCCTTTTCCACCGGATACTTCCTGATAGGTAGTATCACCTACATCGCCTTCCCATACCGATTCAGGCAGCATCCCTTTTGTCATGAAGACTTTAACAGTCTCCCCTGATTTCAACGTAAGATCTTTAAATGCGATCCATCCGATCTGTGTTCCTGCCCCGTTTTCACTACATTCGAATATTTGATCCTGGTTTATTCCAACCCATTTTTCATTAGTGTCAATAGTCTTCCACATAAAGAGTTTTATTGATTTTTGACCAGGCACGTTCAGCAAATGGTATTTCTCTTCTCCAATTTTCACAATGCGTGCACCGACCCGGGCAACAGAATAGATGTCGCCATGTATATTCATCCATGGAGCTCCTGAAATCAACAAATATCTGAACATCATCATTTCAATTTTTTTTCCATCTTTTTCAACAGGGATCCATTTGCTCTCTGTTATCTTTTTGAAGTCACCAGCCTTGTTCCATCTCAGATATTCAATCGGCTTTCTCGTGTTATCCAGCATTGTCGAGCGCATCCGAACGAACCTCATATTTGCGCTGAAAAGCACGGCTGCATTATTAGCTGATTTTGACTTAACTTCACAGCGGATGGTATTGGAGAAAAGAGTTACGACCATTAACATATATAATGCAAATGATTTTTTTGACATTTCTAATTTCTTCTTTTCTTGTTAACAAGGTTATCGAAAAATTCAGTTTTAAAAATTTGTAAGAATCTTTATAAATATAGAGGGATTTGTTATTTATTTTCAATCAACTCACAAAATACGCAGCCAGTCTATTATCGGAGCAATTTTATTATATAGTTTTATGGCTTTCTTTATATACTCAATTCCTCTATTAACTCCTTTAATACTTGTATTCAGTTCAGAATTATCATCCGCTAAATTTTTCAAGTATCTGGCTGCTTTGGTAAATGCTGAATTTTTTTTATCTTCATCATTATTAGGTGTAACTGCATCAAGTTTTTCACTGATTGTTTCTAACTCTTTTTTTTCTTTCGGCAATTCTTTTTCTATAAATTTTTTTATTTCATCAAAATCATTTTGAATATTTTGTAATTCAATTTTTATATCCACTTTTATTTCTGTGGTTTGCTGATTATTTTGATTTTGAGTATTTATTTGCTGAATAGTTTGATGCAGATGAAAATTCATTTCTTTTTCTTTAATTAACGTTTTAACTTCTTTTAAACTTTCTCCCAAATCCTCAATACCTTCAAGTATTTTATTTACATCATAGGTTTCCCCTGTTTTACCAACAAACAGTTCATTTTTTTTTGCAATTATATGTCCTAACAGCTCCTTATACTCAATTGTAATATTGCTATTATCAGGTAATGGTACTTTCTCATTTGCAATAGGTTTTTCAAAACTTCCGTTGATATCTCTGAAAGTTTTACGGATTATAGTAAAATAATCCCTTTTATTTTCACCATTAACATATATGAATATTTTTTTATCCCGGATATCAGCTTTAATTACTGCTGTTGATCTTAAAGCCTTCTCTTCTAAAACAACCCCAGTTCTCCATCTTAATTCATCTTTAATATCTTTATGCATTTTAACCAGAAAAGTGGGGATTATTGATTTTGGCAGAAAATCATATTCAATAATAAATTTAAGGGAAGAAGTATAATCAAAATCAATATCTGGTTCCTGAATTTCAAGAAGGTCCGGGATTAAAACACTTTTTTTGTCAATTGAATAACACAATTTAGCTTAAAACCTAATGTTTCCTCTATTAACTGAATACGTTCCAAATCTGTCATTTTTTTATCCTTTTTTATACCATTCCACTGTCTTCTCTAATCCCTGCCAGAAATCCACTTTAACTTTATACCCTAATATTTTTTTTGCCTTATCAATGCTAGCCAGAGAATGCTGGATATCACCATTCCTTGTATCAACATATTCAGGTTCTATCTTTACTTTATTTATTTCAATTAACTTTTTTGTTAATTCATTTAAAGTGATTCTTTTATTACATGCAATATTAAAAACTTCACCGCTTACTTTAGGAGCAAAACAAGCTAGAATATTTGCTTCTACAACATTGTCAATATAAGTAAAATCCCGAGATTGTTTCCCATCTCCATAAATAACGGGAGATTGCTTAGAAAGGATAGCTTTAATAAATTTGGGAATAACAGCAGAATATTGACTGGTAGTATCCTGTTTTGGACCGAATACATTAAAATATCTTAGAACTACTGTTTCTAATCCGTAAACATTCCAAAAAGTTTTACAATAATGTTCCCCTGTTAATTTACTCACTGCATAAGGAGAAAGCGGGCGAGGGGTCATTTCTTCTTTTTTAGGAAGAGTGGGAGTATTCCCGTAAACTGAAGAACTTCCTGCATAAATAAATCTCTTTATTTTTTTATCTTTAGCAATTACAAGTAAGTTCAATGTCCCTTCGACATTTACAGAATTAGTGCTTAAAGGGTCTTTTATTGATCGTGGTACAGAAGGCAAAGCTGCTTGATGTATAACAAAATCAACTCCTTCAAATGCTTTTTCTACAATAGTTTTATTTCTGATATCACCTTCAATTAAAGTAACTTTTTTTCTGAAAGCAGCGATATTGCTAATTTTCCCTGTGGAAAAATTATCTAAGATTTTTACCTGATGCTTATCAATAATTAATTTTTCTGCAATATTAGAACCAATAAAACCAGCTCCGCCGGTTATTAAAAATACTGCCATAATTTAGTTCCCTTCCTAAAGAAGTTTAGATTAAGATTAAGATATAAATTTAATTTTATATTTTGTCAAGATTAATTTGAGAATAAAACTCTTCAATTTTTTGTTTTTCACTCTGAAATAAAGATGAAGAATCAATTTTGCTATTTGAAAATAAATTTGTTTCAATTTTTTTTCTCTCAATATGCCATATACCAATTATCTTACTATTTGAAAGTATCATAGATGGGAAAATATTTTTTTTATGATATATTTTAGTTATATCTTCTTTTGAATTGAAAAAGCGTTCTTTATTAAAATATCCTGTAAGATAATTATCATGTCCTGGAAGAAAGTTTATATTGATATTTTTTTCAGGGTACCAGTTAATCATTTGTTCATAATCAATTTTTAACATATAATAATTTTCTGATATCTTTTCAATTGCAAGTGCAATTAAATTATCTTTAATACATACCAAAACATCATTAATATCTTTTTTATTTAAACCTGTCCACCATATTATGTCATTTACAGAAACAGGCCCATAAGCATAAATATATGCTGAAACCAGTTTAATATGTGCATTTAAGATACTTCCGACGGTTTCATTTGTTTTATTTTTTTTTAAATATATTGTTTCTATTATTGGAACAAATTCATTTGAAATGATAAATAGTTTTTTTCTCATAGCAGGTGTTTTGATTATTTTTTTATTCTGAATGAGTTTATAAAAATCTTTTAAAACTTTAAATGAATCAATTCGCGCATAAGAAGATAAAAGCGGGGTATGAAAATTTGATGCGGCAAGTCCAATAATATCATCAATCATTTCTTCAAAATTATTACTTTTATAACCCTGTTTTAAATGTTGTTTTGAAAGTACGTATTCATTAATTAATTCCTGAGGAAATTCAATTTTAAACATTGTCATATTATAATAAATATAATAAAATAATCAACTAAAAAACTATAAGTAAGTGTTCAGCTATCAGCTATCAGCATTCAGCTAGAAGTAAGAGAATCAAGAAAAACTAAATTTTTAATGATACACAAACTAACTTTTATGCTTAAAAGTTTTATAAGCTGATAGCTGACAACTGATAGCTGAATGCTTACAACTATAAAAATCCTTTACAAATGATATTTTATGGATATAATAATGCAAAAAACTTAAGATGAAAACAATAACTGATTTATTAAATACAAATAAAATATGGGCAAAACAAATTGAAGTTGAAAGTCCGGGTTTTTTTAAAAAGCTTGAAAAGCAGCAAAAACCGAAATATTTATGGATTGGCTGTTCTGATAGCCGGGTACCGGCTAATCAAATTACCGGCTTATTACCCGGAGAAGTCTTTGTTCATCGAAATGTATCTAATCAGGTTATAAATACTGACTTGAATTTACTATGTGTTCTGCAATATGCCATAGAAGTATTAAAGATAAGGCACATTATAGTATGTGGTCATTATGGTTGCGGCGGGATAGATGCTTTATTAAAAAATAAGACTTATGGTGTTATGGAACATTGGCTTGAAAATGTAAAACTACTGATCCCAAAAAAGAGAACAATAACACTTGATGAAATGTGCGAATTAAATGTAATTGCGCAGGTTGAAAATTTATCCCATAACACAATAGTAGAGAAAGCAAGAAAGCATGGGGAAAAAATTTATATATATGGCTGGATATATTCAATTTCTAATGGATTAATAAAGGATTTAAGAATAAAAACAAAAATAGCTTATTCGGAGGGAAAATAATGGTAAAATTAGAAAGAGTAAAAGAAGTACTTGAGATGGTAAAACCTATGTTACAGCAAGATGGCGGAGATGTTGAACTTATTGATGTTTTACCTGATGGAACAGTTAAAGTAAAATTAACCGGTGCATGCGGACATTGCCCAATGTCTCAGATGACTTTAAAAATGGGTATTGAGCAGTTTTTAAAAAAAGAAATACCTGATATTAAAGAAGTTGTTGCAGTTGATTAAACAGTTAGAGGAAATACTATGTTTAAACTTTTAGCTATTTTAGGTAGTCCTCGCCGACAGGGAAATTCAGAACAGCTTCTTGATGAATTTATAAAAGGTGCACAATCAAATAAAGCAATTGTTGAAAAAATAATTATTAGTGAACACAATATCTCACCATGTAAAGAATGTCTCCATTGTGTAGAACATGCTGAATGTAGTATTCAGGATGATATGCAATCAATATATAAATTATTATGTAAATCGGATGGAATAGTTATATCTGCACCGGTATTTTTTATGGGACCACCTTCTCAGCTTAAAGCAATGATAGATAGATGTCAAATGATATGGGCATTAAAATATATTTTTAAGCGACCAATAAATCCATATAATAAAAACAGAAAAGGATTTTTACTCACTTTGGGTGCTTTATCTGAAAAAATAGGGATCAGAGATTTTCAAGGTAATATAAATTCAATAAAATCACTATATCATGTTTTAGAACTAAAATTTGAAGGATATTTAGCTTATTATAATATTGATAAATGTGATGATATAATTAAACACAATGATTATCTTGAAGAAGCATTTAAAGCAGGTATTAAAATTGCAAGTAATAATATTGAAAAATGATTTTTTTATTGTTGTTAGTAATTGTTAATAACTACCTGTGGATAATGTGGATAACTCAGTGGATTATTTATTTTATTATGTTTTTTCTTGTGTATATTTATTATTTTAAAACTTCAAATAAATCCTTGAAAAATATAGGTTTTTACAAAAAATGAAGCATTTGCAAATTCTTATAAGAAAGTATAATCGTCCATGCATTGAAATCATTACTTTATTAGCTGCATTTGTAATGTTTTCAAGCCTTTATAACGTGTATTCACTTGAAGAAGATAGCAGTCAATGGAAAGATAAAATTATTATTAATGAATTTGTCCCAATACCTCGTTCTGGAGAAAATGAATGGATTGAAATTTTTAATAAAAGCGGAGAGAAGATTGATTTGTCAGGATGGAAAATTAATGATAATACTGATAATCCAAAGGAAATAAATGGAGAGATCAATCCAAATAGTTTTTTAGTTTTAGAACCATCACCTGTTAAATTAAATAATGATGGCGATAAAATAATACTATTAGATATTAATGATAAAGAAGTTGATATGATTGAGTATGGGGAAGGGACTGTAATTGATAAATATGATTCTATGAATTCAATTGGAAGATTATCTTCCGGGGAGATTGTTGTATTTAATAATCCTACAAAAGGATTTCAAAATAGCAATGAAATATCTTTACCTCTGGATTTCACAGCTTATATTAATTATGAAAATTTTAATTTAACAAAAGATGATAATTTTAAAATTTTTGTTACAAACACCTGTCAGGCATTTATAAATATAAAAATTTTCAGCGAAAATGGTAAATTAGAAAAAAATCTAGTCGATAATTATATTATGAATTCCGGTGAAAATTCGTTTTTGTGGGATGGTAGAAATGATCAAGGAAGATATGTGAATTCAGGGATATACATATGTTATTTAAAAGCCAGTCAGAAAGAAAGTAAAAAAGAAAAAAATATTATTTTTACTGTTACAAATAAAAAGAAAAGAAAAAAAACGGGGTGTATACTATCAAATATTTTAATGGATTAAACACAAGTTGACTGAGTTTTTATGGAGATAAATTCAAAATTCAAAATTTAAAATGCAAAATTGTAGTGTCCTGCGGACATTTTATTGATTTAAAACATAATGAAGAACCCTGTGGCAGAGCCACAGTGTATCTTCTGTCTCTGATAGGAGGAATATTTATCTGGAAGTGCCAAGAATACCCTGCAGTTTACTGCAGGGATGAATTGGCACAAATATAAATAATAAATAATTCCTATCAGAGACAGAAGATACCTCGCAGCTTGCTGCGAGGTTCTTCATTATTTATATTGTGCCAATTCATTGGCACTTTCAGATAATGTCACGAAGTGACA